>NZ_JBBMEI010000017.1:0-59705 GCF_040096655.1 Blautia intestinihominis
GTACTGGTGTGAATACAGCATCGTTATCTCTTCTTCCGCCACCGGATCTCTGTCCGCCACGGTTATTTCCGCCGAAGCCTCCTCTGTTGCCGTCTGGTCTTCCGTTTCCGCCCTGCTGTGGTCTTCCCTGACCACCCTGCTGCGGTCTTCCGCCCTGACCTCTCATCGGACGGCCGTTTCCGTCACCCTGGCGCGCCGGACGTCCTTCGCCCTGCGGTCTTCCCTGACGGTTTCCGTCACGATTCGGACGACCCTGTCCGCCGTTTCCATTGCGGTCGGAGAATCTTCTTTCGCCACCGCGGAAGTCACGGCCTCTGCCTTCACCACCGCGGTTGTCGCGGTTATTGTCTCTTCCGTCGCGGTTATTCTGGCGGTTCTGTCCTCTGTTGTTATTGTAACCGGACTGTTCCTGTCTCTGCGGTCTTGCAGAATTGTTCTGTGCCGGTGCTGCGCTCTTCGGTGCCTCTGCCTGTGCAGTCTGCGGTTTCTTTGCAGTTTCCTCTACCGGTTTCTGAGCTGCCTGCGGCTTCTGAGCCTGTGGCTTTGCGGCTGGTCTTTTGTCTGTATTGTTGTTCTGACGTTTCGGTCTGTTTTTGCCGCCGTCACTTGCATTCTGTGCATGATATACACGAATGATATTTTTTTTCTTTTTAGGAGCCTCTGCTTTGTCTGCTTCTGGTCTCGCTGTTACCGTCTTTTCTTCTGTTCTGGAATTATCCACCTTGGTAATCTGCTCCTTTCCCCTGGTTAAAAATTTTTGTTTTATTAATCGGATACTGGGTTCCTCAAGAGTACTCATATGACTTTTGACTTCTACCCCGTTTGCTTTTAGAAATTCAATGACTTCTCTGTTCGATCTGCCAAGTTTACTGGCAAGTTCATGCACTCTGATCTTCGGCACATGGATCCCTCCTTCAATCACTGCTGCACACCGCAGCTTTATAATTTCTGGAGTTCTTTTAACATTGCTTTTGCAAAGTTTTCATCCTGTACCGCAAGGCTGGCGCGGAATTCTTTTCCGCAGAATCTGCCCAGTTCTTCTTTGTTGGCAATAAAGTAGATCGGTACTTCGTAAAAATCACACATGTTCTGGAATTTTTTCCTTGTATTCTGGGATGCATCATCTGCAACCAGAACCAGGAAACCTTTCCCTGTCTTGACAGATTTCTCTGTCGAAAATTCTCCGCTGGCAACCTTGCCGGCTTTTGTGGCAAGCCCCAGAAGAGATAACACTTTATTGTTGTTTTTCAATCTTACTTAACTCCTTTTTCAGGTCTTCGTAGACCTCTTCGGGAACGCTGGTCTTGAGAGACCGTTCGATCCCGTGATTGCGGATCGCTTTGTCAAGGCATTCGGTTGATGGACATACATAGGCGCCCCTTCCGTTCTTTCTGCCTGTGGTGTCAAGAACGATCTCGTCTTCCGGTGTCTTAAGGACACGGATCATTTCTTTTTTGCTTTTCATTTCTCTGCAGCCGGTACACTGGCGCATCGGAATTTTATTTTTTGTCTTCATAGATCTTATTCTTCTGTTGTCTCTTCTTCGGAAACCTCTTCAGAAACTTCTGTTTCTTCTGCTTCCTGAGACTCTTCTACGTTTTCTGCATCTTCTGCTGCTTCGTCTTCGTAGAATTCTTCTTCCTCATCATAGTCGTAAAGATCACCGGATTCTTTGGCCTGTGTCTCACTCTTGATGTCGATCTTGAATCCTGTCAGGCGGGCTGCAAGACGTGCATTCTGTCCTTCTTTACCAATTGCAAGAGAAAGCTGGTAGTCCGGAACAACAACAAGTGCTGTCTTCTCATCCGGATCAGCCATTACTGCAATGACTTTGGCCGGGCTTAATGCATTCTCAATAAGGATCGCCGGGTTTTCGTCCCAGTTGATGATATCGATCTTCTCGCCGCGGAGTTCCTCTACGATGGAGTTTACTCTCGCACCGTTCATACCAACGCATGCTCCAACCGGATCTACGTCAGGATCATTGCTCCATACAGCGATCTTGGTACGGGAACCTGCTTCTCTGGCAATGCTCTTGATCTCTACTGTGCCGTCTCTTACTTCGGCAACTTCGGATTCGAAGAGGCGTTTTACGAGACCCGGATGTGTTCTGGATACCTGGATACGCGGTCCTTTTGGAGTATCCTTAACTTCCAGGATGTATACCTTGATATGTTCTGTCGGATGGAATTCTTCTCCTCTGACCTGCTCATTCTCAGCGAGGATCGCATCTGCCTTGCCAAGATTGATGCTGACATTTTTGCCCATGACACGCTGTACGATACCTGTAACGACTTCTTTCTCCATTCCGTAGTACTGATCGTAAAGAACTTTGCGCTCTTCCTCACGGATCTTCTGAAGGATGACGTTCTTAGCATTCTGTGTTGCGATACGTCCGAATTCCTTGGACTGGATCTGAACTTTGATCACGTCTCCGAGTTCTGCGTTGGCATTGATCTTCTGTGCGTCTGTAAGTGAGATCTCCAGTGCAGGATCCTCTACGAATTCCTTTACTTCACGCTCAGCGTAAACACTGAAATCACAGGTTTCAGGATTGATCATTACATGTACATTATCAGCTTTACCGAAATGGTTCTTACATGCCTGGATCAGAGACTGCTCGATTGCTCCCAGAAGTGTATCCTTACCGATATTTTTTTCTTTTTCCAGGACATTCAGAGCGTCCATTAACTCTTTGTTCATTTTTTTTATTTCCTCCTCATTTTATCAAAGCATATAGGTGCATCGTATTCATTAATCAGTTAAAATTCAATTGCCAGCCGGATCAGGGCTATGTCTTTCTTTTCAAATGTGCGTAAGGTGCCGTTTTCGTCCTCCTCGATCGTCACACTGTTATCATCATATGCGTTTAAAATCCCGCAGAATTCCTTTTGTTTCTCTATCGGACGATAGGTACGGATCTCTACCAGTTTGCCCATGCTTCTGACAAAATCCTTCTCTTTCTTTAACGGTCTGTCAAGACCTGGGGAACTGATCTCCATAATATAGCTGTCTTCGATAAAATCATCCTCATCCAGCTTGTCGCTGAACGCGCGGCTTACTGCTTCGCAGTCATTGACCGTGATCCCGCCCGGCTTGTCGATGTATCCTCGAAGATACCAGTTGCCTGCTTCCTTGACGTATTCTACATCTACAAGTTCAAAACCTGCTGCCTCAACGATCGGTGCCAGCATTGCCTCTGCCTTCTGTTCATATTCATCTCGTCTGCTCATATTTTCCACCTGCCTTTCGCACATCAGAATGATCGCGGAACTGCTTATAGTAATCAATCTCGCAAAAAGAGTGGACCGAAGTCCACTCTCTGATCATCCGTTATCATGTTATCTCATATAATAGCACCATAAGGTCTGAAAAGCAAGGATTTTTTGAAATCTCTTGTTATATCCTTGGTTTGATGCCTTTGGTATCGCGTTTTCCGAGGCGTACTTTGTTCAGGGAGTACTCCTTGTCGTGGTAGGAGATCGCATATTCCTGATGACCTCCGAGAAGGTATGCATGCTCCAGATGATCTCCGTCTGCAAGCTTCATTCCACGTACGCCGAGAGCTGCTCTCTTGGCGGTGGAGATCTCCTGTTTCAGGAAACGGAGGAAATAACCGCCGTTACTCTGGAACACCACCTGCTCCATCTCACCTGCACTGCCGACAAAAATAAGTTCGTCATCCTCAGCAAGTTTCGTGGATGCGATCGTTCTCTTGGTCACATCAAACTCAGCACCATCAACCAGTTTACACATGGATGTCTTTGTCACAAAAAGGATCTGATCCTGTTTGATCTGTCCAAGCGGCGCTACATACAGCATCTGCTCCTGGCTGCTGTCATAGTTGCTTAAGTTATCTACCGGTGTTCCCTTATCTCTGAAACGTACCAGTGGAATATCGACTGCCTTGATCGTATGCATCTTGCCCTTGTCCGTAAAGATGCAGATCTTGTCCGTGTTCATGCACAGGAATACGCAGCGGTTCTCATTGTGTGCTGCTTCTTTGTTTCGTTCATAGGCATTTTTGTCGATCAGCTTCATATAACCAAAGCGATCCATCAGGAAGCAGACTTCTGTCTCTTCCATCTTCTTTTCTTCGTAGACAGCTTCCTCGGCATTCTCGATGGAAGTGCGGCGTTTGCTTCCATACTCCTTCTTGATGCCGTCCAGTTCCCTGGTGATTACTTCTGCCATGGAGTCGTAATTATCCAGGATATCCTTGTATTCGGCAATATTCTTCATCGTCTCCTGATAGTCTGCCTGAAGTGCCTCGATCTCCAGTCCGATCAGCTTATAGAGACGCATATCCAGGATCGCACCTGCCTGCTTCTCTGTAAATTTGAGCTTTGAAGCGGCTTTCTCACTTGCCTTGATCCTGAAGCGGATTCCTTCTGTCACGCCCTCTACCAGACATTTCTTGACCTGCTCACGGTTCTTGCTTCCGCGCAGGATCTCGATGATCAGGTCGATCACGTCACATGCCTTGATAAGACCTTCCTGGATCTCTCTCTTCTCCTGCTCTTTGTCAAGAAGGGTCCTGTATTTCCTTGTTGTGACATCAAACAGAAATTCCACATGGTGCTCGATGATCTGCTTAAGGCTTAATGTCTCCGGTCTGCCATCTGCAACCGCCAGCATATTTACACCAAACGTATCCTCGAGACGTGTTTTCTTGTACAACATGTTGGTGAGATTTTCTACATCGGTGTCTTTTTTGAGTTCCAGAACGATACGGATTCCCTCCTTGGAGGACTGGTTGGAGATGTCCACGATGTCTGTAGTCTTCTTCGTCTCGACCAGGGATGCGACATCATTCAGGAATTTACCGATATTTGCTCCGAGCATCGTATACGGGATCTCTGTGATGATAAGCTGCTTCCTGCCGCCCTTGAGTTTCTCGATCTCTACTCTTCCACGGAGACGGATCTTGCCGGTTCCGCTCTCGTAGATCTTGCGGAGGTCATCCTTGTTGACCACAAGACCGCCGGTCGGAAAATCCGGTCCTTTAATATAACGCATCAGCCCCTTGACACTGATCGTATTGTCCTTCATGTATGCCTTGACCGCATCTACGACTTCACCGAGATTATGTGGCGGGATGCTGGTCGCCATGCCGACTGCGATTCCCTCTGCACCATTCACCAGAATATTCGGGATCTTGACAGGAAGAACCGACGGTTCTTTCTCTGTCTCATCAAAGTTCGGCACAAAATCAACAACATTCTTATCAAGGTCTCCAAGAAAAACTTCCTGTGTCAGTTTCTCCAGACGTGCTTCTGTGTAACGCATCGCCGCAGCGCCGTCGCCCTCGATGGAGCCGAAGTTTCCATGTCCATCTACCAGCGTCCTGCCCTTCTTGAAGTCCTGCGCCATAACGACCAGCGCATCATAGATAGAGCTGTCGCCGTGCGGATGATATTTACCCATTGTATCTCCGACGATACGGGCACATTTACGGTACGGGCGGTCATAACGGATCCCGAGTTCATACATATCATATAAAGTTCTTCTCTGTACAGGCTTCAGACCATCTCTTACATCCGGGAGTGCTCGGGAGATGATAACGCTCATGGCATAATCGATATATGATTTCTGCATGATCTCCGAATAGTCTGTACGGATCACATTTTCCTGTTTTGTTTCCATAAAAAATCCCTTCCTTAGATGTCAAGTTCCGCGTCTGCTGCATGTTCGTAAATGAACGCCTTACGCGGCGGTACTTCGCTTCCCATAAGAATCTCTGTCACGCTGGATGCCAGACGCGCGTCCTCGATCTCCACACGCTTCATCCTTCTTGTCTCCGGGTTCAGCGTTGTCTCCCAGAGCTGTTCTGCATCCATCTCTCCAAGACCTTTGTATCGCTGGAGCGTAAAGCTGCCCGGTTTGTGCGCCTTACGGTATTTCTCCAGTGCCTTGTCGTCGTAAAGATATTCTTCCGGGCCTTTTTTCGGCATTGCCTTGTAGAGAGGCGGCATTGCGATATAGACATGCCCCTCATAAATCAGTTCCGGCATAAAACGATAAAACAGTGTCAGAAGAAGTGTCGAAATATGTGCACCATCGACATCGGCATCGGCCATGATCACGATCTTGTCATAACGGAGCTTGCTGATATCAAAGTCGTTGCCGTATCCTTCGGAAAAACCGCATCCAAACGCATTGATCATCGTCTTGATCTCTGCATTGGCAAGAACCTTGTCGATCGTTGCCTTCTCAACGTTGAGGATCTTACCACGGATCGGAAGGATCGCCTGATAATTACGATTTCTGGCTGTCTTGGCAGAACCGCCTGCGGAATCTCCCTCTACGATAAATATCTCACACTGGGATGGATCTTTCTTCTCACAGTTGGCAAGCTTGCCATTGGAATCAAAGGAATATTTCTGCTTGGTCAGAAGGTTTGTCTTGGCTCTCTCCTCGGTCTTGCGGATCTTGGCTGCCTTCTCTGCACAGGAAAGGATCGCCTTGAGTGTCTCCAGATTTCTGTCAAAATAGAGGACAAGCTGCTCGCCCAGGACCTTGCCTGTCGCTTTGGCAGCATCCTGGTTGTCGAGTTTTGTCTTAGTCTGTCCTTCGAATCTCGGTGCAGGGTGTTTGATGGAAACAACTGCTGTCATTCCATTTCGGATATCTGCTCCTGTAAAATTCGGATCCTTGTCCTTGATGACACCGATCTCTCGCGCATAACTGTTCATGACAGTCGTAAAAGTTGTCTTAAATCCTGTCAGGTGTGTACCGCCCTCTGCATTGTAGATGTTATTACAGAAGCCCAGAACATTCTCGCGGAAATCACTGGTGTACTGGAAAGCCACCTCTACCTGGATGCCGTCTGCCTCTCCCTTGAGGTAGACCGGCTCATGAAGTGCCTCAGAACTGTGGTTCAGATCACGGATGTATCCGATGATCCCCTCCGGCTCATGGTATTCCAGTTTCTCCGGCTCCGCACCGCGCAGATCCTCGAAATAGATCGTCAGGGCAGGATTCAGGTATGCTGTCTCATGGAGACGGCTCTTGACCTCTGTTGCAGAGAAACGGGTCTTCTCAAAGATCTCCGGGTCCGGAAGGAAATTGATGCAGGTTCCGGTCGCCTTCGTGCGTCCAAGTTTCGGGAGAAGCCCCTCCTCCAGTTCGATGGTCGGGATTCCTCTTTCATAGTGGTCATGATGTACATATCCATCCCTGCTGATCTTGATATCCAGATAAGTAGAAAGCGCATTGACAACAGAGGAACCGACACCGTGGAGACCGCCGCTGGTCTTGTATGCGGCATTGTCGAACTTGCCGCCTGCATGCAGAGTCGTAAAGACAAGACGCTCCGCGGACATTCCTTTCTCATGCATATCTACCGGGATTCCTCGTCCGTTATCTGTTACGGTCGCGGAACCGTCCTTCTCCAGTGTCACATGGATCTCACTGCAATATCCGGCAAGGTGCTCATCTACTGCATTGTCTACGATCTCATAGATCAGATGATTCAGTCCCTTGCGGGATACACTTCCAATATACATACCCGGTCGTTTCCGGACTGCCTCCAGTCCTTCCAGAACCGAGATACTGCCAGCATCATAGGTTTGCTTTTTTGCCATGGGTATATTCATTTCCTTTCTTATGCTCCATTC
The DNA here is from genome assembly GCF_040096655.1 of Blautia intestinihominis. Classification (NCBI taxonomy): domain Bacteria; kingdom Bacillati; phylum Bacillota; class Clostridia; order Lachnospirales; family Lachnospiraceae; genus Blautia; species Blautia intestinihominis. The sequence continues at coordinate 7,620 of NZ_JBBMEI010000017.1, forward strand.
GGAGCCTGATAGTTACTGTGAACGGAGTGAACAGTAACGCCTGATACTCAAACATTTGTTCTATATCATACCGTATCCTTCTGAATTTTTCAAGACAGTTTTTGGGGATTCGATATTCTTCGATAGATTTAGAAAAAAAAATAACCAGAGAAAACTCTGATTATTCTTAAGCAGCCAGTACGGGAATCGAACCCGTGTTTTCGCCGTGAGAGGGCGACGTCTTAACCCCTTGACCAACTGGCCACGCTGCTCTGCCGATTCTTCATTCTCACCTCGACAGATGTATATGTAGTTTGATTCGAGAAGCAAAACTTCTCAAGCAGCCAGTACGGGAATCGAACCCGTGTTTTCGCCGTGAGAGGGCGACGTCTTAACCCCTTGACCAACTGGCCATACTGCTCTGTCGATCTCTGTTCGCAACCGACTTGCTTAGTATATACCAGTGTTTTCAAAAATGCAAGTACTTTTTTTAATTATTTTAAATTTTTTTGAAAAACTGAAAAAGCAGGGCTGTTTTCCGCATGAAACTGCGGCAGCAGCCCTGTCCTCTTTCATTCAGATGATCTGTATCCTGTGCAGATCAGCCGAGATCGATCTTGAGATCTCCCGGCTTGATGATCCCTTTTGCACGGAAGATCTTGCCGATCACCCAGGTAATGAGTAATGGAAGCACAAAACAGATCAGGATCATTCCGACCCAGTCAAACGCTCCCGTTGTATAGCCTTCCGGCATCTGTGCCCATCCTGTGATCACGCCGATCGGTCCTACCAGACCGGAAGTTCCCATTCCGGATGAGATCGCAGGGCCATTGTTCCGCATATGGAACACGCAGGTTGCGATCGGTCCGGTGATCGCAGAAGTGATGACCGGAGGGAGCCAGAGAACTGGTTTTTTCATCAGGTTCGGGACCTGGAGCATGGAAGTTCCCAGTCCCTGTGCAACAAACCCGCCGATCCCGTTATCTGGAAAGCTCAAGATCGCGAAACCGAGCATATGTGCACAGCATCCTGCAGTTGCTGCTCCGCCTGCCAGTGCCAGTCCGTTCCAGACTTCCATTGTCACGCTGCCATCCGCAATACCGGCGAGGACTGCCCCGCCGCTGATGCCGATTGCGGCACAGATCGCAGCCGAACTGATCGGAAGTGTCAGGACAACTCCAACTACTACCGATACGATGATCCCCATCCAGAACGGTCTTAGATCTGTTGCCCATCCGATAAAGGAACCAAGTGCATCGCAGACACTCTTGCATACAGGTGCCAGAAGCATCGCCAGAACTACGCCAACGATCACGGTGACTGCCGGTGTCACGATGATGTCGATCTTTGTCTCCTTGGAAACCAGTTTTCCGATCTCACAGGTGAGGACTGCCACAAAAAATACTGCCAGTGGTCCGCCGGAACCGCCGATCGCATTGCAGGCAGCTCCTACTGCACACAAGGAATACATGACCAGCGGCGGTGCCTGGAGCGCATGACCGATCGCAAGTGCCATCGCAGCACCTGTCACACTGGTCGCATAACCACCGATCTCCAGAAGCTTCTCTGAAACGAAACTTCCCGGGCATACATTCTGCCCTATGGTGTTGATGATCGTACCGATCAGAAGTGACGCAAAAAGTCCCAGTGCCATGGAACCCATCGCATCGATCCCGTAGCGTTTGAACGATATGATCACGTTCTTCCGCTTCAGAAAGCTTTGTTTTTCGTTGCTCATAATCTCTTTCCCCTCGTAAAGTTTATTTGTTATCCAGAACTTTTTTATTCTTCCGGATCTTTGACCGGTTCTGCCGGGATGAACACTCTGGAATGGTTTTTCTCGGCTTTTTTCTGTTTTTTTGCTTTTTTCTGTGCTTCTGCGCAGAATTCCATCTGAGAATTGATGAGAGTTTTGCCTCTCTTGTCCTGTTTCTCATACGTTCCATCAGGCTGAAGCAGATGTGCCTTTACATTGTCACGGAATTCCAGATCCAGGATGTGCTTGATCTCTTTCTTGATCTGCTCATCCTCTACCGGGAATACGATCTCGACACGGCGGTCCAGATTTCGCGGCATCCAGTCTGCACTTCCCATGTAGATCTCCTCAGCTCCGCCATTCTGGAAGTAAAAGATCCTGCTGTGTTCCAGGAATTCTCCGACGATGGAGCGCACATGGATGTTTTCGCTCACTCCCGGGATTCCCACTTTCATGCAGCAGATGCCTCGTACCAGAAGATAGATCTGCACGCCGCAGGAAGAAGCATGATAAAGAGCTGAAATGATCGCCGGGTCACATAAAGAGTTCATCTTGGCAACAATGCATGCCGGAAGTCCTTGTTTCGCATGTTCTGCTTCTCTCTCGATCATCTGCAGGAAACGGTTTTTCATCCAGATCGGTGCGACGATCAGACGGTTCCAGCGCTTTGGCTCAGAATAACCGGAAAGCATGTTGAATGCAGCCGTCGCATCCTCTCCGAAACGTTCATCGCAGGTAAAGATACCGCAGTCTGTATAAAGTTTGGCTGTGGAATCGTTGTAGTTACCGGTTGCCAGATGCACATAACGGCGGATGCCGGTCTCTTCTCTTCGAACGACCAGAGTGATCTTGCTGTGTGTCTTGAGACCGACAAGACCGTAGATTACATGGCAGCCGGCTTTTTCGAGCATTTTTGCCCAGACGATGTTATTTTCCTCGTCGAATCTGGCCTTCAGTTCCACCAGTACAGAAACCTGTTTACCATTTTCTGCTGCCTGTGCAAGCGCTGCGATGATCGGTGAATGGCCGCTGACGCGGTAAAGTGTCTGCTTGATCGCGAGGACACCAGGATCCTTCGCTGCCTGTCGCACGAAATCTACGACCGGATCAAAGCTCATATATGGATGATGCAGGAAGACATCTCCCTCGCGGATCACCTCAAAGATATCCTTGTCATTCTGGAACTGCGGCACAGGTGCCGGTGTATGTTTCGGGCTCTTGTACTCGTCAAAGCCTTCCAGTCCATAAAGTTTCATCAGCATGGTAAGATCCAGCGGTCCATTGATGCTGTAAATATCTGCTTCCTTGATCTCAAATTCTTTCTTGAGGATATCAAGAAGACGTGCATCCATCTTTTCTTCTGCCTCAAGTCGGATGACCTCGCCCCACTGGCGTTTCTTGAGCTGTTTCTGGATCTCTACCAGAAGATCCTCTGCCTCATCTTCGTCGATCGTGAGGTCCGCATTACGCATGATACGGTACGGATGCGCGCAGACAACATCATTGCTCAGGAAAAGCTTGCCGATATTGCGCTCAATGATCTCTTCCAGAAGGATCACGGTACGGTCGCCTTTTTTTGCGGAAGGGATCTCTACGATCCTTGGAAGTACAGAAGGCACCTGAACGGTGGCAAATTCCAGCTCTTTGGTATGTTTTTTGTTATTTTTCTTGGCGATCAGTGCGCCGATATTCAGAGTCTTATTGCGGATGAGTGGAAATGGTCTGGAAGAATCCATGGCCATCGGAGTCAGTACCGGATACACATTGTCCTCGAAATACCGGTCAACAAATTCCTGCTGTTTCTGGTTCAGATCCTCATGCTCTGCAATCAGGTGAAGTCCCACTTTCTCAAGTGCCGGAAGGACAGAACGGTTGAAGGTGCTATACTGTACTTTTACCAGCTCATGTGTCTGTTTGCTGATCTCACGGAGCTGTTCTTCGGAGGTCATTCCTGCGATGTCTTTTTTCTTGTAACCTGCATGCACCTGATCCTTGAGGGATGCGACACGCACCATAAAAAACTCATCCAGGTTTGAAGAGGTGATGCTTAAGAATTTCAGTCTTTCAAACAGGGGGAGGGATTTATCCCTGGCTTCGCTCAAGACTCTCTCATCGAATTTCAGCCAGCTTAATTCCCTGTTTACATAGTATTCCGGTTTTTCAAATTTACTTAAATCCATATTTTTCCTCCTCTACGCTCTGCGGCGGCGTTTCAGCACAAGATGTATTCCAAAGACTTCCTCAAAGAACGCTACTTTGTCCTTGAGAAGTCCAAGTTCCAGAGAAATGTCACGGCTGGAGTCGATCATAAGCTGCAGTTCTCTGTCTTTGAGCACAGCCTTGAGCCCCTGCACTTTCTGATAATGGCTGCGGTCCATGGCATTCGCAAGGCGAAGGATCGCGGTCAGTTTCGCTACCAGAAGATAACGTTCCTTGTCGAGTCCCGGACCATCGTCATAATTTCCATAATAAACGAATTCTGTCGTATTATAACGTACCGCGCTGGCAATGACTCTTCGCTCTTCTGTGGAAAGTCCGATGATCTCGGTCGCCATGATGATGCGGTAAGAACACTCTGCCACATCGCCCATGCTGATGTATTTACCGCAGTCATGGAGCTGTACGGCGATCTGGAGAAGAAGACGTTCTCTTGCACCCATACCGTGGACTTTCTTCATGCTGTCAAAGATCGTCAGTGCGATATCCGTTGTGCCCTGGATATGGTTTTTGCCGCTGGAATAGCGTTTGGCAATGTTTCTGGAAGCAACCAGAATGTCATTTTCGAAATTGTGGGCGCTCTTGATGAATTTCTTCTTTTCTCCGTAATCGTAGGCAATTCCATCAAGAAGAGAAACTCCCGGAACCCAGACTGCTTCTGCCTGGAAAATGTCGATGAAGTTTTTGCAGATGACCATCGTCGGAACGATCAGGGACGCATACTCCAGATCGATCCCCATCTCATCTGCCAGTGCCTGCTCTGTCTTGTATACCGTTTCCTCATAATGCTTCCCAAACTCTTCCATTGTGAGAATATGTTCTCCGATATGCTCCTGAAAGATCGTATCTGCAAGAAAATCCCCCATCAGGATCACATTTTTGATCTCCCGGTCTTTCAGATACAGCCGCTGAAAAGCGGTTAGGTCATTTCGGATAAATTCCATGATCAGCTGGTCGTAATGCGTCGTAGTCTTCTCAAGTTCTTTGAGCCGTTCACGGATACGCATGCTTCCCATCTTGAGGCTCTGTGTTGTTACAAGTGCATCCTTGTCAAAAAGAGACACCTGCAGCCCGCCGCCTCCGACATCCAGGATCGCAGTTCCCTTCTGGATCATCTTTTTGAAGCTGGATTCTTTTGCCGCGATCGATTTGTAGCCCAGGAAATGCTGCTCGGCATTGCTGAGGATCTCTACATGGATCCCTGTACGGCGGTAGATCTGTTCCTGAACGATCAGCGGATTTACCATCTCACGGAATGCACTGGTCGCACAGGCACGATAATCGGAAACTCCGAATTCCTTCATCATCTTGTCAAAATCCTTCAGGATCCCACAGATCGCATCCACGATCTCAGGTTCCAGTCTTCCCGATGAATAGGCTCCCTTTCCGATCTCCAGGCGGTATCTTACATCGTTCAGCTGACGGAATCCGATCTTTTTGGAAAACTCAAAGATCTTCATGCTGATCTCATAAGAACCGATATCAATCGCTGCAAATGTTGTAATTGCCATATCCCATACCCCTTCCTGCTTATCTATTAGTTTTCCTCTTTTCCGAGAAGGTGATCAATAAACTGCTGTGCAGTTCTTCCGGTAAGTCCTCCATGAGAGATCTCCCATTTGCCAGCTTCCGCAAGGAGCTGGTCTTCCGGCATCTGGATGCCATGACGGGCTGCCAGTGTCTTGACGATCGTGTGGAATTCCTTGCGGTCCGGTGCGCCGAAGTAGATACGAACGCCAAAACGATATACCAGAGAAAGTTTTTCCTGTACGGTATCAGAGGAGTGGATATCGTCACTATCTCCAACTTCCAGTTTGTCCCCTGCTCTTTCGCGGACAAGGTGACGACGGTTGCTGGTCGCATAGATCAGAATATTGTCCGGTTTACGCTCCAGACCACCTTCGATCACAGCTTTCAGATATTTGTATTCAATTTCAAATTCTTCGAAGGAAAGGTCATCCATGTAGATGATAAACTTGTAATTGCGGTCCTTGATCTGAGCAATGATCTCGTTCAGATCCTGGAACTGATGCTTGTAAGCTTCAATGATACGAAGTCCCTCATCATAATACTGGTTCAGGATTCCCTTGATACTGGAGGATTTACCTGTACCTGCATCACCGAACAGCAGACAGTTGTTTGCTTTTCTGCCTCGGACAAATGCTTCTGTGTTTTCGATCAGTTTCTGTTTCGGGATCTCATAGCCTACCAGGTCATCCAGACGTACATGTGCGATCCTTGTGATCGGAACGATCTGTGCTTTTCCATTCTCGTCTTTCTCGATACGGAAAGCCTTATGAAGTCCCAGCTTGCCTACGCCGAAATCCTTATAGAACTGGACCATATCTTCCATGAATTCCTTTGTATCCTTGGCTGCTGCCAGTGTGCGGCTCATCTCGCAGATACGGTCGCGGATACGTTTGTTGAACATCTTTCCACTGTCCTTCGGTGCCTGATAGTCGCAGAGGATACCGCAGCAGGAAGTATGGAATACTTTGTCCAGAAGATTCAGGTCAAAATCATACAGTTCCTTGAAGATTGCAAAATCATGGAGTGCCAGCTCATTGATGCTTCCGTCGATATGTCCACGGATCTCGCTCGCGGTGCTGAATGCATTCTCGTTGTTCACAAGAAGCAGAGTCAGATAATTGTGCCACAGGTTTCCTGCAAATCCATAGGAACCTGCTGTCTCGATCAGACCGTTGACACATTCATAGAAATCTTCTTCCATTTCTTTTGCGTTTACGGCTGACTTCTCACAGGCATCCATAAGTGCTGTCATCTTGTCAAGGATCTCTCCATGTTCAAATCCTCTGTATAATACGCATTCTTTTACTCTGGTCATTTTTATATTTCCTCCTGCTGTCCGTAATTTCCAAGTACACGTACCCCGATCGCCTCTGCTTCAAGACCTCGAAGTGCATTTTTGACCGCCGGATCTTCCAGGTTTCCTTCGAAATCTACAAAGAAACGGTATTTCCAGTTCTGTCCCGGGATCGGTCTGGACTCGATCTTTGTCATGCTCAGGCTGTTGTAGATAAAATGTGACAGCATGTGATACAGAGTACCGCTTGCATGCGGCAGTTCGAAGCATACGCTGATCTTTCCTGCATTTTTCTCATAGATCGGTTTACTGCTGACAATGATGAAACGTGTCACATTCTGATCATTGTGGCAGATGTTTTCGGCAAGGATAGAAAGTCCGTAGAGCTCGCCTGCTGCACGGCTTGCGATCGCCGCCTGGTTTCTCTTCTGCTCTTCCTTGATCCTCTTGGCTGAAGCTGCTGTGTTCTCTGCCTTGACGGTTTTCCATGACGGATGTTCTTCGAGATAATGTTTACACTGTGCAAGTGCCTGTGGATGGGAATAGACGGTGTCGATCTCGTCCACGGTCACGCCCGGAAGTCCCAGAAGCACGTGCTGTACGCGGACCCCCTGCTCCCCGACGATATAAAGCTGATATTCTGTCAAAAGATCATAAATATCCGTCACGATCCCCTCTGTGGAATTCTCGATCGGAAGGACTGCATAATCAGCCTTGCCAAAAGCAACCTCCTCCATCGCTGCACGGAAGGTCTTGACATGGTAGCTGTTGATCTCCTCCGGGAAATATGCTCTCATGGCCGCATAGCTGTATGCGCCCTCAACTCCCTGAAAAACAACGTTTACATCTTTGAGCGGAAGTTCGTCGACCATCTTGTAGTTTCGCTCTGTTCCGACACCATTCTTGGTCAGAAGCTGGTACTGGCGTTTGCGGCTGATCGCCATGATCTGCTGAAAAAGCTCCTGCGCACCAAGGCTGTTGAAGCTTCCATGTGCCTGATTCTTGAGAACATCCAGTTTGTCCTGTTCTCTCTTCGGGTCAAGTACCTGCTTTCCTGTGTGTATCTTGTATTCTGCAACATCTTCGCAGACTTTCATTCGTTTTTCAAATAACCGTAAGATCTCTTTGTCGATGACATCGATCTCCTTGCGGCATTCCTGTAAATCTATCATTCGTTATTCCCTTCCGATGCCGGTGATCCGAACACCTCTTTTCTTGTATTTACGATCCGGGTGATGTCCCCGATAAAGGACAGTGAGCCAAAGGACAGGATCACATCGTCCTTCCCTGCCATCTCAAACAGTTCCTCGACCGCTTTTGCGATATTTTTCTCCGCGTGGACATGTGGGTTGCATGGACGGATCGCTTCGGCAAGTTCCTCCGCCGGGAGTGCCCTCGGGTTATCCGGTGTCTCGATCGCAATGATCTGTTCTGCATAAGGGCAGAGTTTCCGAATAATATATGGATAATCCTTGTCCCGGAAAACACCCATGATAAAAAACATCCTGCGGTCTTTGAAATATTTCCGTACAGAATCCTCGAGCATATCTGCCGCAGCCGGATTGTGTGCTCCGTCCACGATAAACAGCGGATCTCTGTGGATGATGGTCAGTCTTCCGTTCCAGTGGGTTGCCTTAAGTCCTTCCCTGCGCTGCTCTGTCGTGGTATGATAGCCTCTCTCATCCAGGATGCGTAAGGCTTCCAGTGCAAGGACTGCATTCTCCGTCTGGTAGGAACCGGCGAGAGAAAGCGTGTATTCCTCACCTTTGTAGCAGAAACGCTGTCCGGTAAAATCTGCTTCCAGCACTTCTGCCTGGGAAATATCTGCCGCGCAGAGGTCTGTCCCTGCCTCATGACTTACGTTCTCTATGACCTTCAGTGCCTCCGGTTCCTGTCCGATCGTTGCCACGCTGCAGCCTGGTTTGATGATGCCGGCTTTTTTCTCCGCGATCTCTGCGATCGTGTTGCCAAGGAAGGACTGATGATCCATGCTGATCGGTACGAGAACGGCAAGTTCTGTCGTGTGGATCAGGTTTGTCGCATCTGTGATACCGCCCATGCCTACTTCCAGGATGACCGGATCACATTTTTCTTCTGCAAAAAATAAAAATGCCACCGCCGTTTCGATTTCAAATGGGGTGGGATGTGCAAGACCTTCTGCGGTCATTTCTTCGATCACTGCAGCAACCCTGGTCGTATGTTTTGCAAATTGCTCTCTGCTGATCGGTGTTCCCTCCACCTCGATCTTTTCTCTGTAAGAATATACGGATGGGGAAATATACCGTCCAACGTGATATCCGGCATTGGTCAGTGTCGTATATAAATACGCGATCACGGATCCCTTGCCGTTGGTTCCTGCTACATGAACATATTTAAGCTGATCCTGGGGATTGCCAAGGCGCTTCATGATTTCCTTTATATTGGTAAGATCCAGGGCACCGCCCGCGTACTGCTCTGCGTCTCTGATGTATGCCCTGCTTTGCTGATAATCCATGTTGTATGCTCCTGTTTCTTAAATGTGTTATTTGTATAAATATAACATCTGTGTATCTTTTTTTCAAGACCAGCCATACTAATTAACGCATCGTTAATATTGGTTTTGATCAAATCTTTTTTACTTCAGGAGGAACCGCTATGAACCAGAATCTGACAAACTTTTTTCTCTGCGGCTCGATCGGATGGTGCATGGAGGTTTTCTGGACCGGGCTTCACTCCCTTTTGTCCGGCCAGTGGACAATGACAGGCAAAAGTTCGCTTCTCATGTTCCCGATCTACGGCTGTGCTGCCATCATCGCTCCTTTGTATGCACGGATCTCCTCCCTGTCTTTCGTCTGCCGCGGACTTCTCTATATGCTGGGATTTTATATGGTCGAATTCATAAGCGGCAGTTTTCTCAGAGAAATCGGCATCTGTCCATGGGATTACTCCGCTGCCCGTTTTCAGTACAGAGGAATCATCCGGCTCGACTATGCTCCTCTCTGGTTTGCCGCAGGATTGATTTTTGAAAAAATACTTACGAAATCTGCTTGAAAAATCGATTCTTGTAGTATATGATTGTGCAAGAGAGAATTTTATTAAATTTTCGCAACATCAATAAGGGAGGTTTCTTATGAGACATTTAATGAGCCCGCTGGATCTTTCCAAAGAAGAACTTGACGATCTTCTGACTCTTGCCAGCGACATTGAAAAAAATCCATCAAAGTATGCGCATGTCTGCGATGATAAGCGACTTGCCACCTGTTTTTACGAACCAAGTACACGTACACGTTTAAGTTTTGAAGCAGCCATGATGAATCTTGGCGGCAAGGTTTTAGGTTTCTCTTCTGCCGGTTCCAGTTCCGCTTCCAAAGGCGAAAGTGTTGCCGATACGATTCGTGTCGTTTCCTGTTATGCAGATATCTGTGCTATGCGTCATCCGAAAGAAGGTGCTCCGCTCGTAGCTTCTATGGCTTCTTCTATTCCTGTTATCAACGCCGGTGACGGTGGTCATCAGCATCCTACTCAGACCCTCACTGATCTTCTTACTATCCGTTCCCTCAAGGGAAGACTTGACAACCTTACGATCGGTCTGTGTGGCGACCTGAAATTCGGCCGTACCGTTCATTCTCTGATCGAGGCGCTGGTACTTCGTTATTCCAATGTGAAATTCGTTCTGATCTCACCGGAAGAACTTCGTGTACCAAGCTACATCCGTGAAGATATCCTTGAGAAGAATAACGTAGAATTCGAAGAAGTAGAGCGTCTGGAAGATGCACTTCCGAAGCTTGACATCCTCTACATGACACGTGTACAGAAAGAACGTTTCTTCAACGAAGAAGATTACGTACGCATGAAGGATTTCTACATCCTCGACAAACAGAAAATGGAACTGGCTCCAAAGGATATGTACATTCTTCATCCGCTTCCACGTGTAAACGAGATCGCTGTTGAAGTAGATGATGATCCGCGTGCCGCATACTTCAAGCAGGCACAGTATGGTGTCTATGTCCGTATGGCACTGATTCTTAGATTACTGGAGGTGGAAGTATAATGTTAAACGTTGGAGCACTTCACGAAGGTTTCGTACTTGACCATATCAAGGCCGGCAAAGCCATGACCATTTATCATGACCTGAAACTCGACAAACTTGACTGCACCGTTGCCATCATCAAGAATGCCAAGAGCAACAAAATGGGTGTCAAGGACATCATCAAGGTAGAATGCCCTATCGAAAACCTTGACCTGGACATTCTCGGTTTCATCGATCACAACATCACCGTCAACATCATCAAAGACGAGAAGATCGTTGAGAAAAGGATCCTGAAACTTCCAAAACAGATCACAAACGTCATCAAATGCAAGAACCCACGCTGCATCACTTCCATCGAGCAGGGCCTGGATCACGTATTCATCCTCGCTGACCCGGAGAAGGAAGTTTACAGATGTAAGTATTGTGAGGAGAAATATCGCGGTAAACGCAATAAATAATCCTGTTTCAGAACACAAAAAAAGAAACGCTTCGAAATGAGCGTTTCTTTTTTTGTGCGAGCAGACCGATAAGCCGGGTTATGTCGTTGAGTGATCATCTATCTAGGCCAGCCGTTGCCAGCTGGCTCGAGCGACCCACCTGAAAGCACGACGGGCAGCCGTATCGCTTTCGTTTCGGTCTTGCTTCAAATGGAGTTTACATGTGCCCGTTCTGTTACCACAACGGCGGTAGTCTCTTACACTGCCTTTCCACCCTTACCTCCAAAGGAGGCGGTTTATTTCTGTTGCACTGGTCTGGGAGTCACCTCCACCGGACGTTATCCGGCATCCTGCCCTGTGAAGCCCGGACTTTCCTCGTCTGTACCCTTTCGTCTGTACAGCCGCGATCACCTGGCCTGCTCGCACGAATGCTATTCTAACACGAATCCCGCTTTAAGTAAAGTACTATAAATAAGTAAATTGAAAAATTATAACCGGCTGCTTTACTTAACTTTTACAGTCACTCTTTTATATACACCGTTGCTGGCAAGAATATATATGCTGCAGCTTCCCTTCGCCTTTGCCCGGATCACCCCGTTTTGGCTTACCGTTGCAATTTTGCTGTTGGCAGTGTAATAGCGGTAGGGACTTGAATGGGAAAGCAGCTTCTTTTTTCGGTTTTCACCTGTAAGCTGACACTTCAGCCTGAAGGTTTTGCCCGGTTTTAGAATAACCGTAGTCCTGTTTACTTTAATCGAAACGGCGTTTGTTGTACGTGCCTGTTTCATGGCAACATGCATTTCATTGGATTTGGCAATGTAAATTTTTCTGCCTTTTACCATTTTATAAGCAGCAACAAAATACTTATATTCACGGTTCGACCTCAGATTCTTATGTGTCATAGAAAGCTTTCCATTTTTAACCGTTCCGGCCTTTTTATAATTTATGCTTCCGTCACAGTAGTGCCAGAAAACATCATAACCAGCTGCACCAGGATACTTTCTCCAGGAAACGACAATGCTGTTCTTCTGTGCCTTGCCCGTTGCAAAAAATATCGGAAGTTTCAGGCGATAAACGGCCTTTCCGCTCAGTTTGGACTGATCAGCCTGCTCAATCGTGAAGATACCTTTCCTGAAAGTAATCCTGTAATTTGGATTAGAACCGGAAGCCTGAGAAACTGTGATCGGATAGATTCCCGCCTTTTCACCGGCTTTTCGTCTTACTGTAATTCCTGATAAAGTGTCTTTTCCCACCAGACCTTTCGCCGTATAAGTAAGGACAGGATCTGCTTTACCGGCAATTTTATTCTTATTGCCAGCAGTTACCGTGATCTCTTTCGGGCTGATATCTGCTGTGGTACTTGTCTGCTGCCCGTTATCTGCCAGGATATAATCCCCTGCCGATCCGCCGCCCAGCACAGGCTTTGTAATCGTGACAGTTTTCCCTTTGGCTGCATTGCTGTCTGCAAAAGTACCTTCTGCACTTACTGTAAGGCTGTCACCTTTCACTGCTCCTGCAAACACGGCTTTGCTGTAATCCAGTTCCGCATCCGCTGTTCCGTCATATACCTTGCCTTTTGCAGTGATTCCGGAGATCACAACTTCCCGCTGCCGGATCGTATAAGCCTTCGTATCGGAAGCAGCGGTAAAATCACCATTTTCGGATACACTGACCCTGACTTCATAAGTTCCTGCGTGTATCGGGGCTTCTGTCTGCCAGGTTTCATTTACGTTGTATTCAACTTTGATATTGGCATCGCTGTTTGTTGTGTACACCAGATCTGCCGGCTGTCCGTCGTATTCCTTATCCAGCGTACCTGTGATTTTTACATTTGCTGTCTGACGGCTGACATTTACTGCGATCTGGCTGTCGGCAGGTTTGTCACCGCCTTTGTATTCTGTCACGCCCTGCAGATGATATGCAACTGTCAGTTTATAAGTGCCTGCTTCCAGAGTATCCAGATATTCTCCGCTGAATGTGATCTTATCTGCGGAAACTGTATAATCCTCTCCCTCTGTCAGAGTGGTTTCTCCGTTTCTTACAGACGCTACGGTGTTTCCATTCAATTTCACTTTCGCGTCCACGGAAGCTTTGGTTGTTCTTGTGTAGTCGATGGAAGAATCCACAACTACAGAATCTTTAAATACAACTACCCCATCAGAATTGACGATCGTCTGGTTTCCTGCATTGTCTGTAACACGGGCATAGACCACATACCTGCCGCTTTCTGTCAGGGAAAGTTTCTCCTCTGCATTCCATGGAAGCCATGTGCCGTTTGCATCATAGGATTCCTCCGCACTGACCGCCTGGTATTCTACAGAAGCAATTCCACTGGCACTATCTGCACCTGTGATGTCAACAGAAACATTATCCCTGAACCAGTAACCATAAGTAATATCCTTCAGGGAACTGTCAAATGTATTTTCCCCGATCCGGATACTGCCTGACGGCATTCCGGTGTCAATTTTGAATGTTACTGTTTTTTTATCGGTAACGGCACCTGTTGCAGTCTCTTTCAGATAATATCCTGCAGACTGTTCTCCCTGATCCGTGTAATCCCCAAGCGAATCCTTCCAGTCTGTTTTGTCCGTCGATATCTGGTATCCACTGTCCGGTACAAGTTTCACAGGACTTATGTACCAGTCATTGTTACCTTTTGTTCCGGAAACCTGCGCGGCCGCTGAAGTCTGCAGATAGCTGATGCTCCAGTTCTGGGAAACACCCGTGGCACCGGTAAGTGTATAGTTATCATTTCCAAGGTCTGTTACCGTTGCCGTATAGCTGTTGCCTGCTTTTGTCTGTGTATTGCCTTCATAGGCAATTGCAAAAGAATCGCCCTCCAGTGCATTCGCAACCGTCGCCGATACGCTCTGCTCACTTCCCGTATAAATCAGATCTGTTTTCGACCAGGTTAAGTCTGCCGGAAGTGGTGCGATCTTGAAGGAAGTTTCCGCTTCTGCCCCTGCATAGTTTCCATTCTCCGGCACAACCGCTTTCACATAGTAAGTACCTGCATTCTTTGGTACTCCTCCATTTGTGGCTGCACCATCTGCTGCGGTCGTCATATCTGTACAGCTACCATCTGTGTAGTACGTACAGGTAAAACCGGAGGCATCATAGGAATCTGTAATGTCACTTTCACCTGACTTAACTGTTATGCTTGGTGTGTTCGCCTTCTGTCCATAGCTCCAGTTATCCATGGTCACTGTCGGATCAATTTCCATTTTTTTAATCTCAAAATCAGCACTTATGGTCTGGCCGCCAAACGTGACTTTTACCGTATATTGTCCCGAATTTACCGGTGCGGCACCTTCACTTGCAGCACCGCTGTTGCTGCTGTTGGTCTTCGTGCCGTCTTTCAGATAATATACGATATCCGCTTCATTATCTGACTGATAAGCAATGCCATTTGTCACGGTTGCTCCGGTATAAGTATTGCCGGAATAGTATGCATCAGCTGCTGCCAGGGTTAAATCTAATTTACCGGGATTAAATTCACAATTTGGCTTCGCCGTACATGTTGCAATGATTTTATTAGCACTTGTTGAATAACTCCATGAATGAAGATGATCACTTACGTACAGACACTTTTCAGTTGTATCATAACTTATAGAATGAAAGCCATCAGTATAAGTAATCCTTTTGCACATCTCCGGAGACGTTCCAGGGGTTGTAATTGTACATGGGAAACTATTTACCTCAACACTTGCAGTTCCTTGGAAGTCATCTTGTATGGTAAATTTTTTTCCTGAATCCATGACAATATCGCAATCATTATTTTCAAAGGTTACATTTCCAATAGTAGCTGATACATTGGTTTGTCCTTCTAGATAAATTCCCCAATCATAATTTTGAATTTTTCCACCAACAACTTTAATTTTCGCTGCATTTATTCCTATAGTTATAGGGCCCTTCTTCGAAGATGGGGATGTAATGGTTCCGCCATACATATTGACGGTTCCTCTTTCAATACAACCATTACCAATACCTGTATTACCGCCACAGTCCAATATCGTTCCATTTTGAATATTTATTGTTCCATCATTTTCGAACCACCCATTCCTTACAATAACTCCATAGTCAAAAAAACCAGTTGCATTAAATTTAGCATTCTTAAGGTTAACAACCCCTCCGTTTTGAATTATGGGAACTCCATTGTTCGTTAAAGCCTCATAAGTACCGCCCTCAAAAGTAACTGTTGCATCTTTATTTTTATTGTTCAGAAAAACATTATTATCAACATTCACCGTATACTCATTAATAATCGTTAACTCTTTACAAGCATTTTCTATACTAATAAAACAGCCATCATCATCCCCTGGCATATTAATGTTTCCAGTAATCTCCAGAGTAACTTTCTCTGTAGTGTCAATAGTAATTACACCACCGAAGGGATCGCGAGGCCCAGTCTTAGTATATGTTCCACCCTGTACCGTATACGTTCCTCCTGAAGTGATCTTTACATTTTCCCCCGGCGAAATCGTATTCGCAGCCGCTGTTCCCACTGCCATCTCACTGCCGCTGCTAAAAAGAGCAACTCCATCCGTAAAGTCTTCTTCCACTTCCACGGCATCCTCAGTATCATCTTCGTCCTGGGATTCTGAAAGATCCTGGATCTCCACTTCTCCACTTTCCTCAATATCCTCTGTCTCAGGTTCTTCTGCAGGTTCTTCTGCAGCTTCTTCTGCAGCTTCAAAGATCACATCCTCATTGTCTTCGCCGTCTTCGAATTCCTGCATTTCCACATCAGCCGCCCAGATGAGGGATTCCGGTACCACAGATGTGATCAGCACTGTTCCGGTCAGGATCGCTGAAAGCAGTTTCCGGCTCTTTTTCACTAATTCATTTTTCTTCATTTTGTTCCTCCTTCCACATTTTATATTTTATGGAAATATTATACTTTACAGAACAAAATTATGTAATGCCCATCAGAAGCCAAAAAAGTGCCTTTTTTTTCTGAAAAAAGTATTACGGCGGTCGCAATTGACCGCCGTATGTATCTTTGTCTGTTATTTATTTACAAAAGGTTTCAGTTCTTCGCGCTTTTCCACACCCAGTGTCTGAAAAATGCGGGAGAGATAATGTTTGATCGTATTGACTGACATGGACAGGTGATCTGCGATCTCCCGGTTGGTCCAGCCTTTGCTTGCAAGCATGGCTATGGAAAATTCCATAGGTGTCAGCTTATCTGTAACAGAGCTCTGAAGCTGTGGATTATGAATATCCATCCAGCCGCGGCTGAAAGCAATGACTGCCTGTGAAAGCCGTTTGTAATTTTCCGGTTCTGTTGGTTTGATACAGGCTTCGATCTGGCCAAGCATCAGTCCGTGGTGCTCGATGAACGGTTCCAGAAATCCATCCGGTTTCGCCATGTTCCATGCTTTCATCAGGATTTCCCTGGCTTCCTCGTGTTTCTTCTGGTTATTCAGACACATAATGATCACGCAGTAGAGATATTCCATAGCAATGGGATAACAGCCATCAAGCATCAGAAAAACTGACTGACATAATCCCAGTGCCCGCTCATATTCTTCATTCAGATAAGCATTGTGTGCGAGGATATAGATTGCATAAGCACGAATACCCGCCGGCAGGTACGGCAGAAAATCCTTGAGAGGTGGAAGTCCGTCTGCCGGAAGATGCATCAGAACCGTTGCCAGATAGCCGGCAAAAACACAGGAAGCCATAACTTCTTCTGATGCAGAGTTTTCTTCTGCAAGACGAAGGCATTCCTGGATGTTTCGAAATCCCATCCTGGAAGCAGATGGATTTCCCAGCGTAAGATTGGAAAAAGAATACAAAAGTCCTGCGGACAGGCGCAGGCAGAGATCTTTGTCCTGCAGATAAAGCTCCGCAATGTTTCTGCATTCCTGCGCACGTCCTGAAAAATAATATAACTCCGCCTGTGCGATCTGCCGTTGACCCGGATCCTGAAAAGCATCCACAGTAGCCTGTGCCTGTCCGGGAGCAAAGGAACTGTTTATCAAAGGCATAAGATGAGCGGAAAAAGAATCATACATCAAAACAGCTCCCCCCTACAAACTCCCTGAGAAGAGAATTCCGCGGGATATCGTCACTTGGCACGGCGACAAAATAGTCGAAAAATTTCAAAAGGCGTTTTGCCTCGATATATTCCGGCTCATCCTTGCCGATCCCGAACAGAAGCGGCTCTGCATAAAGCTTCAGGCAGGCCAGTTCATAGACAAGTGCGGAGTTAAACATCACATCTGCCTCTTCCTGATACGGGAAGATGTTTGCTTCCTCTCCTCTTCTTACCGACGGCCATCTGGCGATCGTGTCCTTTGCACTCGTTCCGCGCGTTCTCGCATCACGCACAATCCTTCGGATCAGTCTGCCATCCGTGGTCGGGATACGGTTGTGTTTGTCGATATTCAGCTGTGTCAGCGCACTGATATAGATCTTGAATTTACTTTCTTTTGGAAGGGAATGACTCAGTTTGTCATTAAGTCCATGGATTCCCTCGATAACGAGGACATCCTCTTTCCCAAGCTTAAGGAAATCTCCCCGGTATTCCCTGTGGCCTGTCACAAAGTTAAATACCGGCAGTTCAATGCGCTCGCCACGAAGAAGAGCCAGCATATCTTCGTTGAATTTCTCCACGTCCAGTGCTTCCAGGCATTCATAATTTCTCTCACCGTATTCATCCAGCGGTGTATCCTCTCTGTTTTTGAAATAGTTGTCTACAGCGATCGGATGCGGCTTCATGCCATGTGCTGTGAGCTGGATTGACAGCCGATGCGAAAAACTGGTCTTTCCTGATGAAGACGGGCCTGCGATCATGATGAATTTTCTGCTTCCATCTGCTACGATCTGCTCTGCGATCCTGGAAATCCTGGCCTCCTGAAGCGCTTCCTGGACCAGAAGGATATTCCCTACCCCTTCTCTGGTGATCCGGTCATTCAGATCACCGACATAGGAGATATCCATCTTTTCCGCCCATTCCTGGGATTCCTTCTGTACCTTAAATATTTTTTCCTCCGGGGCAAACGGCGGAATCACGGATGGAGCCTTACGCTCCGGCAGTTCCAGGACAAAGCCCTCATCATAAAGCTTGAGGTCAAAATATTTCACATAGCCGGTATGATCTGCCATATATCCATAGAAATAATCCTCATAGTTTCCAATATTATAGATATTCACCTTGGAAACACGGCGGTACCGGAACAGCTTCTCCTTGTCATACATGTGATGATGGTGAAACAGTGCGATCGCCTCATCTGTATTGACGGAACGCTTGCAGATCTGCACTTTTGCATCTACGATCTCATGCATCTGTGTTCTGACCTGATCCAGAAAGTCCTGATCCAATCCTACAAATCCAGTCATTGTAAAATAATAGCCGGAGCCAACGGAATAATGGATCTCCACCTTCTCGACCGCGTCCTTGCCTGCCACATCGTAGATTGCTTTGAGCAGTACAAGGCAGGCGCTTCTCTTGTACGTAGAAAAGCCAATATGGTCTCTGGTAGTGACAAACTCTATCTGGCAGTCACCCTTGACCCTCTTATGAAGCTCCCGAAGTCTCCCATCCACCGTGACCAGTATGATCGGAGCCTCTGTATCTTTCTGGTATTCATTGACAATATCCCTGTAGGAAGTTCCACAGGGATATTCTTTCGTTTCGCCATTGATCGTTACTTTTGCCATATTCTCCATAAAAACCCTCCCGTTTTTATAGTTATAGTTCGATATCTACAATATCGTATACGGGCTTTTTACTTTTGCACATGTGATCGGAAGTTCCGGGAAGTTTTCGCCGAGCTTCTTTTTCATGGCATCCATAAAAATATATTCTGTGCCGTAGTGACCGGCATCGATGACCGCCAGTCCTGCTGCCACTGCATCAATTCCTGTATGATGGTCAATATCACCGGTGACATACACATCCGCACCTTTGGCAAGTACGTCTGAGATCATGCTCTTGCCGCTTCCTGTACAGATCGCAGCTCTGTGCACCGACTGCTCAAGATCTCCATAAATCTTGACATCATTCAGAGAAAGTGCAGCCTTTACAAATTCTCCACATTCTCTGAGACTCATCTGCTTCGAAAGCATGCCGACACGGCCCAATCCCTCACAGCGGTCCCTGGTCTCCTCTGTCACAGAAAGAACTTCCCGCTCCTCAAGTTTCAGATAATCTGCACTCAAATCTGCCATGCCAAGGACATCATAATTCGTATGCATGGCATAATAGCAGATATGATTCTGGATCAGGCGCATGATCCTCCTTCCGGTGAAATCATGATTGTTGATCTTTTTGATTCCACTAAAGATCATCGGATGATGCGTAATGATCATATCTGCCCCCGCCTGGATCGCTTCTTCCAGAGTTTCCTCCGTCAGATCCAGTGCAAGAAAAACATGAGAAACTTCTGCCTCATCATCACCAACCAAAAGTCCTACATTGTCCCAGTGTTCTGCTGCTTTTGCCGGATATTTATTCTCCAGCCACGCTGTCAGTTCCTTTACTTTCATATCGGTCCAGGGCAGCCAGGATTAGCTGCCGCTCCTCCTCAACTTCTTTTTTGCGGTTTACTGCGCTCTCCCCGGAAGCTTCTTTGAGCTTCTCAAGGATCTCCTCATGGATCCTGAGCTCTCTTTCCAGGAATTTCTCAAGAACCGGATGCTTTCTCTCAAGAAGGATTTTTCCAAACATTTCCTCCTGCGCGCTCCACACCTCAGGCTCCGTTTCCGTATTTCGTTTCACCTTCATGATTGGATAAAACTTACCGTCCTCAAGGATCATCTCTTCTTCTATGATATGGAATCCATTCTCCAGAAGAAAATGCCTGAAATGTGGAATATCTGACTGCGGCTGAAGGATCATTTCCTGAAAATCATCCCAGACGCTTCTGCCATCGTTAAGGATACGCTCCATCAGAGGACCGCCCATGCCGGCAATGACAAGGGTATCTCCCTCGCCATGTCCGATATCGGCAAGTCCGTCACAGCGTCTTGTCTCTATGTAAGAGCCCAGTCCGTACTGTTCAATATGCTCGTGCGCACGAGACAACGGTCCCTCCGCAACATCTGTTGCGATCGCGCTTGGAATCCTGTTCTCAAGTTTCAGGTATACCGGCAGATATCCATGATCACATCCCACATCTACCAGCCGGTTTCCTTGTGTCACCAGATCGGCGATCGCGCCAAGTCTCCTGGAAATCTGTACAGATGCGCCCATCAGTCCAGATAATCCTTCAGTTTGCGGCTGCGGCTCGGATGACGCAGTTTACGCAGTGCTTTGGCTTCGATCTGACGGATACGCTCTCTTGTAACGTTGAATTCCTTACCAACTTCCTCAAGGGTACGTGCACGTCCATCGTCCAGTCCGAAACGCAGTCTCAGGACTTTCTGTTCTCTCTCGGTAAGAGTTCCGAGAACTTCGATCAGCTGTTCCTTGAGAAGAGTAAATGCTGCTGCATCTGCCGGTACCGGCACGTTGTCATCCTGGATGAAATCTCCAAGGTGGCTGTCCTCCTCCTCACCGATCGGAGTTTCCAGAGATACCGGTTCCTGAGAGATCTTGAGGATCTCACGCACTCTGTCAACATTCATATCCATCTCTTCTGCGATTTCTTCCGGGGTAGGTTCACGGCCTAACTCCTGGAGTAACTGACGGGAAACGCGGATCAGCTTGTTGATAGTTTCTACCATATGCACAGGAATACGGATCGTTCTCGCCTGATCAGCGATCGCTCTTGTGATCGCCTGACGGATCCACCATGTTGCATAGGTACTGAATTTATATCCCTTGCGGTAATCGAATTTCTCAACGGCTTTGATAAGACCTAAGTTTCCTTCCTGGATCAGATCCAGGAACAACATTCCACGTCCTACATAACGCTTTGCAATGCTGACTACAAGACGAAGGTTGGCTTCTGCCAGACGTTTCTTGGCATCCTCATCGCCCTGCTCCATACGCTTTGCAAGCTCGATCTCCTCATCTGCTGTAAGAAGGCTGACTTTACCGATTTCCTTGAGGTACATACGGACAGGGTCTTCAATGCTGACACCTTCCGGTACAGAAAGATCGATCTTGTCCAGTTCGATCTCTTCCTCATCATCCAGCTTGTCCAGCTCTGCATCATCGTCCAGCATCAGGCTGTCATCATTGCCTGAAATACGGAGCACATCGACTCCGCTGGCTTCCAGGAAATCGTATACCTTTTCCATCTGTTCAACTTCAAGAGGCTGGTCTTTGAAGAAATCACTGATCTCCTGGTATTCCAGTACGTTCTTTTTCTTTTTTGCAAGCTCCAGAAGCTCAACCAGTTTTTCGCTGAATTTGCCCATATTCATTTCCATAGGTGCTTATTCCCTCCATATAGTGTTTATATTTTATCCTTATTCAAAAGAAATATGCAGATCCCGGCGTTTTCGGCCGAGTTCCTCTAATTCTTTTTTTGCTTTGATGATTTCCTGAAGTCCCGCCATATCCGTGGGATTCCAGTTGCGGTTTCTTTCTGCAAGACTCTCTGTCTTGATCCGAAGAAGCGTATCGGCAAAAGCCTGATCCTGCTCCTTGGGAGTCTCCAGATGGATCGTCGCATTAAACAGCGATGCAACTTCTCTCTGCTCTTCACTGTCTGTGAAACTGTTCAGGAGTCTGGCCGGATTTACCTCGCCTTCTTCCCTCTGAGAAAAAAGCATCTGCGCCACTTCCCTGTACAGAGGGACCACAAAATCCTCCGGTGTCAGATACTGTGCCACTTTGTCAAAGATCTTAGGGTAGGTAACGATCCAGGTCAGCATCAATTTCTGCGCCTGATCGGAAGCACTGTCCTTCTTTTTCTTAGGTGCACCTTCCTGACTTTTCTTTGGCTGGATGCGGCGTTCTGCCGGTGTACCCTTAAGCGCCAGTGTATTGACTCTCTTACGGAGATCCTCCACGCTGATACCGTACTGACCGCGGTACTTCTTAACGATCGCCTCGATATAGAGGTTCCGCTCCAGTTCATCCTTCAGTTCCAGAAGCATCTCTGCACAGCGTTCAAAGAAACGGTTCTGCCCCTGCGGCTCCTCCATCGGGAACTCGCTCTCTGCAATGCTGACCCGGAACATAAAGCTGTCCGATGCCTGCTCAAGCCGTTCCTCAAAAGCTTCCGCTCCAAGGTTCTTGATAAATTCATCCGGATCCTTATATGGCCGCAGATTCACAACTCTGGAATTGACGCCAGCTTCCCGCAGGATCGGGATCGCACGGAGCGCCGCACGGACACCTGCCTCATCACTGTCGTAGAGAAGCAGGACTTCCTGCGTATAACGCTTCAGAAGGCTGGCGTGGCCGGAAGTCAGTGCCGTTCCAAGCGAAGCCACCGCATTGGTAAAACCTGCCTGATGCATGGAGATCACATCCATATATCCTTCACAGAGGATCAGATATTTCCTCCTCGTCGTCCTCGCGACATTAAGTCCGTACAGGTTACGGCTCTTATCAAAGATCTTAGTCTCCGGGGAGTTCAGATACTTCGGTTTGCCGTCACCCATCACACGTCCGCCAAAACCAATCACACGGTTATTAACGTCCATGATCGGAAAGATCACACGATTCCAGAACTTATCATACATACCATGACGCTCGTCCACATTAAAAAGCCCGGATTCCCGAAGCCGGTCATCACCGTAGCCCTTGGACTTAAGGAACTGATACAGTCCTCCGCCGAATTTGTCCGAATACCCAAGCCCGAACTTACGCATCGTCTCCTCACTGAGCCCGCGCCCTGTAAGGTACTGATACCCCTGCGCGCCCTTCTCTGTACGGAGCTGATAGTAGAAATACTGCGCGGCCTGCTTGTTGATCTCCAGAAGTTCTGCACGCTCCTGTGCCTTCTCTCTCACTTCTCTGGAATATTCGATCTTGGGAAGTTCCACTCCCGCGCGGTCAGCGAGATGCTTCAGCGCCTCGCCAAACGTATAATTCTCATATTCCATGATAAAATTAAAAACATTCCCACCGGCTCCGCAGCCAAAGCAATAATACATCTGCTTCCCCGGTGTTACGGAAAATGAAGGTGTCTTCTCATTGTGGAAAGGACATAACCCAAAATAGGAACTGCCCTTCCTGGTTAATTTCACATATTGGGATACCACATCTACAATATCATTCTTCTGACGTACTTCTTCAATGATATCGTCCGAATAACGCATTGCCCATCCTCCTCTGCTGCTTAATAGCCTTCCCAGGACTTTGGTATGTATATCTGCCGGAACTTCTCCATGGAATACTGGTCTGTCATACCAGAAAGGTAATCACAGACCGCCTGGGATCCGGACTCTCCTCGCTTCATGAGTTCCTGATATTCCCTGGACATCTGTTCCGGGTTCTCGATATAATATTCATATAGTTTCTTAAGCATTCTGACTGCTTTGTGTTCTTCTCTCTTTGCCTCCGGATGCGTATATACATTCTGGAACATAATCGTCCGAAGATCCATCAGTGCCGTGAAGATTCTCTCCGACATACAGATATGGTCTCTCTCAAGGCTGTTCTCTATGATATCATGCACAAAAGTATTCAGTCTCTCCCTCGTTGTATACCCCAGAAGTATCCGAAGCGTCACAGGGATATCATCTTCTGTCAGGATACCTGCTCTCTGTGCATCATCCATATCATGATGGATATAAGCTATTTTGTCGGAAAAGCGGACAACCTGTCCTTCCAGTGTCGCAGGACTGCCGCTGAGCCGATGGTTCAGAATGCCATCCCTCACTTCCCATGTAAGGTTCAGTCCCTCACCGTTCTTCTCCAGGATCTGCACGACACGAATACTCTGACGGTAATGAGTAAAACCACCCGGATGGATCTCATCAAGCGCAT
Organism: Blautia intestinihominis; assembly: GCF_040096655.1. Lineage (NCBI taxonomy): Bacteria > Bacillati > Bacillota > Clostridia > Lachnospirales > Lachnospiraceae > Blautia > Blautia intestinihominis. Next base: position 31,680 of record NZ_JBBMEI010000017.1, read on the forward strand.
GCTCCCCCGCATGCCCAAATGGTGTATGTCCAAGATCATGTCCGAGCGCGATCGCCTCCACCAGATCTTCATTCAGGCGAAGTGCCTTGGCTATCGTGCGTGCGATCTGCGATACCTCAAGTGTATGCGTGAGCCGGTTCCTGTAATGGTCCCCGTGCGGTGCAAGAAACACCTGTGTCTTATCTTTCAGTCTGCGAAATGCCTTGCTGTGGAGAATCCGGTCACGGTCTCTCTGATAAACGGTCCTGACATCGCATTCCTCCTCGGTGCGTTCCCTGCCTCTGGAATGAGCGCTGCACGCCGCATATGGACTCAAAAGTTCCAGTTCCTGCTGTTCCATCTTCTCCCGTATATTCATAGGCACTACCTCCACAGGTGCAAAAACACTATGGTTCACAGTAACGACAAAATACCCTATATTAATTATATTCTACATAATGTTTCAAATTCCTCTTTTTTTCAAAAAAAATTTCTTTTTTTGTATCGGCAGAACATTATGGAGTTATCTGCTATGGCATAAAAAAAACTCCTGATTTAACAGGAGTTCTCTCTCATGCGGAAGATGGGACTTGAACCCACACAAGCGCAATGCTTACAAGATCCTTAGTCTTGCTCGTCTGCCAGTTCCGACACTTCCGCATACCGCATTTCTTGGAAACAATTGCTTCCTCGCGATAGATATTAATATAACAAAAGGTAATGTAAAAGTCAATACCTTTCATGCGGAAGATGGGACTTGAACCCACACGAGCGCAATGCTCACAAGATCCTTAGTCTTGCTCGTCTGCCAGTTCCGACACTTCCGCATATCGCATTTCCCTGGGAATTTTTTATTCTCTTCCCTCGCGACAGATGATAGTATAGCAAATCTTTTTTAGATAGTCAATACTCTTTTTTATTTTTTGCAAAATTATTTGTTTCTGATTTTCCAGCCCTTACCGTTTGCAGATATTCATCTGTTTTTCCGGCATTGCTTCTTTTGCCCCGGCTTTCTGTTTCAGTATGCAAAAATCCCTGTACCTTCTCAGATACAGGGACTCATTCATGCGGAAGATGGGACTTGAACCCACACGAGCGCAATGCTCACAAGATCCTTAGTCTTGCTCGTCTGCCAGTTCCGACACTTCCGCATATCGCATTTCCCTGGGAATTCTTTATTCTCTTCCCTCGCGACAATCAACAGTATAACGAAGTAATCTCCATATGTCAACACTTTTTTCATTTTTTATCAGTCTATTTTTCCAATTACGCAGGCACTTCCGACAGTGCCACCACACCACATCTGGTAAAAACCGGCAGTGTAACAAAAGAATACACGATCGAACCTGCTTCTATCTACACAAGCAGCACTACCTGTACACTTACACCAGACACCTGCATATACGATGGCAGACCACAGGAACCCAAAGTAACCATTGTTAATAACGGCAAAACCCTGGTTGAGGGCAGGGACTTTACTGTAGAATATGCGTACAATGCTTCTCCTGGAAGAGCACGTGCGGGCATCACAGGTATTGGAAATTATTCCGGATATTTTACCACCACCTTTTATATCAGCCGTGGAGATATCAGCAGTTGCGACATCACTCTTTCTGATGAGTCGCAGATTTATGACGGCGCAGCAAAAAAACCTGATGTCACTGTAAAATGTAACGGCAGTACCTTAACGCAGGATCAGGATTATACCTTGTATTATCGTAATAATACCAATGCAGGCACAGCTTCCGTTACTATCTATGGAAGCGGCAGCTTTTCCGGTTCTATAACAAAAACCTTCCAGATTACTGCCAATGATTTCAGCAAATGCAATGTTCAGCTTTCCAGCTCGGTATTCACCTATGATGGTTCCGAAAAAAAGCCGAAAATCACCGTAACAACCTCTGCCGGTAAGAAATTGTCCCCTGACACAGATTATACACTTGCCTACAGCGATAACACAGACGCAGGCACGGCTTCTGTCACCGTCACAGGTACCAGATGCTATGCTGGCAGAAAAACAGTCAACTTTCAGATTGCCCGTGCAAAGGCTACACTTACAGTAAAAGCTGCTTCTCTTACCCTGAATCAGAGCAGTAAAAAAACAGATATCATCAAGAACAAAAAAACCGATGGAAAAATCACCTGCAAAGAATCAGGCAAGCATATCCTGGAAACCGGTAAAATCCATTACTGCCTACCAGATCCAGTACAGTACTTCAAGCAACTTTAAGGGTGCTAAAACGATCACCGCAAAAGGCAGCTCCAAATCTGCCATTCTGAAAAAGCTGACCCGTGGCAAGAAATATTACATTCGAATCCGCACATACAAAACCGTCAGCAAAAAGAATTATTATTCTGTTTGGAGCAGAACTTCCTCTGTCAAAATCAAATAATTTTATGAAATAGTTCCAAAAACGCCGCACCACAGGGCAGTTTATTTATCTTCTGCCTCTGTGATGCGGCGTTTTTTATAAATCTGAATAATAATCAAAAAAATCCCTGCACCTTCTCAGATACAGGGATCTATCCATGCGGAAGATGGGACTTGAACCCACACAAGCGCAATGCTTACAAGATCCTTAGTCTTGCTCGTCTGCCAGTTCCGACACTTCCGCATATCGCATTTCTTTGGGAATTCTTTATTCTCTTCCCTCGCGACATGTAGTAGGATACCAGAAACAACTGACAAAGTCAAGGCTTTTTTTGAAATTTTTCCGTTTTTTTGTGAATTTAATTCAATTCTGCAATTCTGCTGACAGCGACATAAATCTCCTGAATCTTATACCAGGTCGGATAGTCTGTAATTCCCGTCTCAGGAAGTCCAAAGACATCCTGAAATTTACGAACAGAATTCTTTGTCTGCTCGCCATAAATCCCATCTACTCCAACCTTCGGTATCGCCGGATATGCATCGCTAATCACATTCAGCTGTTCCTGAATCTGGCGGACTTTATTTCCTGTTGCCCCGATATTAAGATCATATCCCGGCCAGGAAGAAGGAATCCCCGATACTGCTTCTGCAACATTTACATAAATATCATTTCCATAAAAATACCGAAGAATTTCTATTGGAGAGTACCCCTGATCTCCCAGCGATTTACTGCCCCATTGTGTCATCCATCCGCGGTTTCTGCACTGTACCTGCCGTCCGTCACAGTACTGGGTCAGAATCGGCTGTCTCACATCCGGTCTCGACAGATAATTTTCAAAAAGCTCATCTACGATTCTGGAAATACTGTCAAAAATATTTCTTCCATGAATCCATTTGTGATCATAGGCAGTGGACGATGTAATTGTAAAATCTTTTCCTTTGTTCCGGTACCATTCCGTATAGACTCTGTTCAATGTAAATGACATGATTGCCAGAACATTTGCCCGGATCGTATCATCCGGCCAGGTAGCGTAAATTTCACTGCTCGCCACATTTTTAATATAATCTTTGTAACGAACATAATAATCCTGTGCTGTATTATCATTTACAGGTCCGTCATGAACGACAATATATTCCGGCACAACAACCCGGCTCAGAACAATCTCGCCACTTTCATTTACAGGCTTGATCTCTGCCTCCTCAATCTTTGGCGGATACTCGCCCCACAGAGTATGCGGACCGATCACGATTCGTTCAAAAGAAGCGCCTGCCTGGAAATTCACACTGACTGTCTGCTGGGCAAGAACTCCCGGGAGTACCTGCGTACCCGCTACTTCAGAGTTCTCAAAACCCTCCGCCTCGACCTGAACCGTATATTCCGCATATGGTTGCTGCTCTGACGGTTCCATGCTGTATTCCAGCGGAGGCGTTTTTACATCCAGAACCGGTATCTGTCCGGAGGAATCAGTCCGTACTTCCTCGATCGTCTGTCCGCTCTCTCCGGTATAGGATATTTTTACCCGGGCATTTTCAACCGGACGCGTTCCATCTGCCGTCATTACTGTGACTTTCAATTGACCCTGGTCAACATTTTCCTGCTGCGCCCGAATTTTTTCATAGAATTCCATAAATCTCTCCCGAAAAAACCTCTCAGGATAGTTTATGTCAGGATTCTTCGGAACAGCACAAAAAAATCAGGAGACTACCATATAGAGTCTCCTGCAGAACGAATCATTCCCTCGTCCTCATGTACAACAATATCTTTGCCTTCGGAACCATTTCCTGCATCCACAAAATACAGAATGTCTCCGCAGGCTCTTTCTTTGCCGTTATCTGTCAGCATATTCAGTACTCTGCCCTTAAATACAAGCGTTGCTGAGCCACCACCGTCCAGATTGTACGCATAGTCACATCCCAGATCCAGAAAAACCTGCTGCAGCTCCTGATAAGTCATTCCCTGAGAGCCACCATAGCCTTTACCATCCACAACCACCAGATAATAGTCACCGGGACTTACCATTCCCACCGCCGCTCTCTGGTATCTGGAAGTCTGATGGAACTGCCCGGAAATCTCACTGGCCTCGCCGTTCTCTACAAGCGTCGGACCAAAACAGTAAGTATCCTGCACACCGCGGTTCAGAAGATCCTTTGTCGTCATTCCCGCAGCTGCAGTAAACATTCCACCATCCTCTGTCACACAGAAAATATTTCCGTTTGAATACACATCATTATAGATCCGACCGCCTTTGATCATAGTCTTGCCAGGGGCGGGTTCTCCCGAACCATAGGAAAATGCACTGCCATTGATACCAATGATTCCATCATGAGAGGCAAGCTCCTCGGATGTTGTTTTGCGCGGATTTCCATAGGTTCCGCCACACAATGCAGATTTCAACTGTTCTGTGCTGAACGTCTGCACATGAGCCACCCAGTATTTGGTATATCCTGTATCCTTTTGTTCCACGTTTACTTTCAGAGTTTCTGTTTCATAATTCAGGTCATCATTCGTAAAATTCGTACTTTCCTGTTGTTCTGCCGCCAGGATCTCACTTCCCGGATCACAGAGACTGCTGCTCATAAATATTCCCGCCAGCACGAGCGATGCCAAAATTTTGTTTTTCATAATTCTTAATTCACTTCATATCTCTTAACTGTCAAATCCATTTTATCCCAAAACATCAGAAAATCTTCAGGATATCATTATACATAACTACAACCATCAATGCCATCAGAAGCATCAGACCTGCGAAATGCACCATTCCTTCCACTTCCCGGTTGATCGGTTTCCGGCGGATCGCCTCTACGATCAGAAATACCAGTCTTCCACCATCCAGTGCCGGAAGAGGCAGAAGGTTCATTACACCAAGGTTTGCCGACAAAAGGACCGCCATGTTGAGCATATTCATCCAGAGCATCAGCGCGCCCTCGCTCTTGCTTTCCTCATAAGTGGTTCCGATCGCATCCACAACCCCCACCGGGCCGCTCAGATCCTTAAAGCCGAGGCCGCCTGTAACAAGCTGTTTCAGACTCAGAAGTGTAGTACGGATCATATATTTCACTTCCAGGGTACCATATTTCAGCACTTCAAGCCCGTTCGCCTTCTGATATCCCAGATTATAGGAAAATCCAAGTACCGGTGTGCGGTATTCCTGCGGCGTGATCGTTGCCGTATAATCCAGTCCGTCACGCACATAAGTAATCTCCACCGGCTCATCTGAAAGCGGGTGCTCCTGAAGGTAAGCATCATATGCTTCTCCATCCGCAACCTCTGTTCCGTTGATCGCCGTGATCGTATCTCCCGGCTGAAGCCCCGCCGCTTCAAGAGGCATTCCCTCGATCAGAGATTCTACTGTCATCGAAGATGCATCCGAACGGTTAAATCCAAGAAGATATCTCACCGAAACATCCGGTGTATACTGGATTTCCTTCGTTTCGCCATCGCGGCGTACTTTAAGTGTAACTGTATCTCCCTCATTGAGTGAGTTCAGATAACTGTACACATACAGATCCTTCGCCAGATCCACATGGTATCCCATGTATTCCGTGATCACATCGCCTGCCTCAAGTCCTGCCTCTGACGCGGCAGAATCCTGCTGTACTTCCACGATCTCTGCCGGATCATAACCGACAAAACCGACAATGATCACCGACAGGATAAGTGCCAGAATAAAGTTAAAGACCGGGCCTGCCGCCACGACAGAGATCCTGCCCCATACCGGAGCCGCATTAAAAGATCCCGGAAGTTCTTCCTCTGCCGTATCCTCGCCAACCATGGCACAGGAACCGCCAAGAGGAAGTAATTTCACAGAGTAACGTGTCTCTCCTTTTTGGACACTGAATAATCTCGGTCCCATTCCAAGAGAAAACTCCGTCACACTGATCCCGTTCAATTTCGCCAGGAGAAAATGTCCCAGCTCATGTATCAAAATGATTGCACTGAAAATGATGATCGCAATCAGAATCTTCAATTTACCACCTGCTTTCAATCCACTGATAAGTCTCGTTTTCTACTGCCAAAATATCCTCAAGCTGTGGATGCTCGATCTTTATATGTCTTTCCATAGCCTGCCCGATAATATCATAAATATCCAGGAACCGGATCTCACGGTGCAGGAATTTCTTTACTGCCAGTTCATTCGCCGCGTTAAATACGGTCGGCATGGAACCGCCCTCTCTGGATGCCTGGATTGCCATCGGAAGTCCCAGGAAGGTCTCCATATCCGGTTCCTCAAATGTGATCTGTCCAAGTTTCGCAAAATCAAGCCGGTCTCCCGCAAGATATCTTCTATGAGGATAATAAAGCGCATACTGGATCGGAAGGCGCATATCCGGTGTTCCAAGCTGGGCGATGATTCCTCCATCCTTGAACTCTACCATGGAATGGATCACACTCTGCGGCTGTACAACAACCTGGATATGATCCAGATCCATACCAAAAAGCCACTTCGCCTCCATGACCTCAAGCCCTTTATTGACAAGAGTTGCGGAATCTACAGTGATCTTCTGTCCCATTACCCAGTTCGGGTGTTTCAGGGTATCCTCCAGGGTCACATGCTCCAGATCAGCTCTCTTTCTTCCACGGAAAGGTCCGCCGGACGCTGTGATCAGAAGTTTATGTACTTCTTCCTTATGTTCTCCGTTCAGAGACTGGAAGATCGCGCTGTGTTCACTGTCCACTGGCAGGATCTTCACACCATATTCCTCTGCCATCGGCATGATCAGATGTCCTGCAGTTACCAGAGTTTCCTTGTTTGCCAGCGCAATATCCTTACCTGCACGGATCGCCTCGATCGTAGGACGGATCCCAAGCATTCCCACGATCGCGGTAACAAGGATTTCCGTCTCCGGCATTGCTGCCAGTTCCAAAAGTCCGTCCATACCGGACACTACCTTCGTATCTGTATCCTGGATCTTCTGTGCCAGATCTCTGGCTGCATTTTCATCCCAGACTGCCACGAGCTGCGGAGAAAATTCCCTGACCTGCTCTTCCAGCTTCGCAATATTCCGTCCTGCGCTGATACCAAGGACTTCAATATCGCCGTTTGCGCGCACAACATCCAGTGTCTGTGTTCCGATAGAACCTGTTGAACCTAATATCGCAATTTTCTTCATAAAAACAGAGTTCCTCCATTCATCTGAATTTTATAAACCAAGGATCATCTTCGCAAGATAAAAGATGATCGGTGAAGTAAAGATCACACTGTCAAAACGGTCAAGGATGCCTCCATGTCCCGGGATCAGCTTGCCGTAATCCTTGATGCCGCGATTTCTCTTGATCGCAGATGCAGCAAGATCTCCTACCATAGAGATCAGTGCACCGACTGCACAGATCACTGCATATTCCACTATCGGTCCATGAGTCACAGCCGCATAGATCGCGCCAAGTGCTGCTGCTCCCACAACACCGCCGACAGCTCCCTCGACGGATTTCTTAGGGCTCAATACAGGTGCCATCTTGTGTTTACCGATCAGCATTCCCACGCAATAGGCACAGGTATCACATCCCCAGGAGCAGAGGAAGATCAGCCATACAAGGAATTTACCTCCCTCAAGATTTCTCGTAAGGAAAATAAAGGAAAGCATGACTGCCACATAAACGATTCCAAAAAATGCTGACATCACCTGATCCGCTTCATATTTCGGATATGTAAACACATATACAAACATCAGAAGCACCAGTCCCAGAAGGACTGCCATCATTCCGTATCTCTCAAATCCAAGGAGCAGAGAAGCATAATACAGGATCGTCCCCAGATATCCTGCGAGTTCCAGAAGTCCTACGCCATCCTTATGAACACCCATTGCCTTATAAAGTTCCTGGATTCCAAGAAGAGAAACACAGAGCAAAGTTACAAAAAGTACATATCCTCCACTGATGATCGTCAGAAGTGCTGCAATCACCAGAAAGATACCACTGATCAATCGTGTCTTAAACATCTTTATTTACTCCTCCTTGACCCCGCCATATCTGCGGTCTCTCTCATTATATTTCTCAATTGCCTTAATTAATTCTTCCTTATGGAAATCTGGCCACGGAACATCTGTGAAATAAAATTCTGTATAAGCCAGCTGCCACATAAGAAAGTTGGAAAGTCTTAATTCTCCACTTGTGCGGATCATAAGATCCGGATCCGGAACTCCGGCAGTATCCAGATAATTCTCAAAGCATGACTCATCGATCGCATCCGGAACCAGTTTGCCGTCTGCCACATCCTGAGCCAGTTTACGCACACCTCGCACGATTTCGTCACGGCTTCCATAATTCAGTGCAATCTGGAAATAAAGCTCATCGTAATCCTTGGAAAACTCCTCAAGCTGGCGGATCTTCTCCTGAATATCCGGTGCAAACGCGGATGGATCACCGATGACCTTGACACGCATATGGTTTTTCTCTGCGCTTTTCATGCATTTTTTGAGATAGCTTCGGAACAGCTTCATCAAGCCCTCTACTTCTTCTCTGGATCGTTTCCAGTTCTCTGTCGAAAAAGCATAGACCGTCAGGTATTTTACGCCAAGATCCTTGATATCATCACAGATCGTCTCCAGATTCGCACATCCCTTGATATGTCCGTATCCTCTCGGCATCCCCTTTGCCTTCGCCCATCTGCCGTTTCCGTCAAGAATGATAGCTATATGATTTGGTACTCTCATATGTTTCTCCTCTTATTTCTTTTTATGCAACAGAAAGAGAGCCTGTTTCCGGCTCTCCCTCTCCTCATTCCCCACCTGACCGGGATTATACAGTCAGGATTTCTTTTGCTTTGGTATCTACTGCTTCATCGATCTTTTTGACAAATTTATCTGTCAGTTTCTGTACAGCATCCTCAAGATCTTTGATCTCATCCTCGGAAACGTCCTGCTTGCCAAGTTTCTTGAATGCATCGTTTGCATCACGGCGGACATTGCGGACAGCAACTTTGGCAGCCTCACCTTTCTTCTTGACATCCTTTACCAGCTCTTTACGACGCTCCTCTGTGAGCTCCGGAAGTACCAGACGGATCAGTTTACCATCGTTGTTCGGGTTCAGTCCCAGATCAGATGTAAGGATTGCTTTCTCGATTCCTTTGATCAGGCTTGCTTCCCATGGCTGGATCTGGATCATACGTGCCTCCGGCACTGTGATGTTTGCCACCTGCTGAAGCGGTGTCGGGCTTCCATAATAATCTACGGTGATCTTGTCAAGAATATGCGGGTTTGCACGTCCTGCACGGATCGTTGTCAGTTCCTCCTCGAAGCCTTTCAGTGTCTTGGTCATTTTCTGCTCATATTTCTGAACTCTTTCATCCATTTGTCAAATCTCCCTCTTGTAATTTTATTTTATACAGTTACCTTGGTTCCGTTGAATTTACCATGAACTGTATTGATGATGCTGTTCTCTTCCTCAAGGCCAAAAACAAGCATTGGCATTTTTTGCTCCAGGCACATGATAGATGCTGTAAGGTCCATAGCTGCCAGTTTCTTGTCAACGACTTCCTGAATGCTGATCTCATCGTATTTCACAGCGTTCGGGTTAACCTTCGGATCGCTGTCATAGATTCCATCTACGGCTTTGGCAAGAAGGATCGCCTCTGCCTCGATCTCAACAGCGCGAAGTACGGTTGCTGTATCTGTAGAGAAATACGGATGGCCTGTACCGCCTGCGAAGAACAGAACCTTGCCCTGTGCAAAGCCTTCCTCTACTGCATCTTTGGAATAGAGGCTTGTAAATGCGCCGCATGCGAACGGTGTAAAAATCTCTGTGCGAAGTCCCAGATATCTGCAGATATCAGATACATAGATGCAGTTCATGACTGTAGCCAGCATACCGATCTGATCTGCCTTATTGCGGTCGATGGTCTCACTGGTACGTCCTCTCCAGAAGTTTCCTCCTCCGATCACAATACCTACCTGAGTTCCCTCTTCTACAATTGTGCGGATCTGCTTTGCAACAGCGATGACTGTAGCCTCATCAAATCCTTTCTTCTCTGCTCCTGCCAGAGCCTCTCCACTTAATTTCAGTAAAATCCTCTTCATAGTTATTTATCCTTTCCTCCGATGCATCTGCATCAGTATTCTTACCATACGCCTGTAACAACTTCGTTTCCATCGGCATCTACAGTTGTTGAAACCGTGAAGTTTCCGTAATAATAATAACCGCTTGTGCCATTATCCGGGTCTTCGTCATATTCTGATGAATTGGAATCGCCAATCGCTGAAACCAGATCATCCAATGATCTGCCAATATATCCCTCTGCTGTCCGAATCGTAGAATCTGTCGGACTTGTATTATCTCCGTCGTCACCGTTATTACTGTTATTGTTGTTATCATCCGGATCTGGTGCCTGTGTCGGATCGGCTGTGTTATCAGAATCATCCGGTGCCTGCGTCGGATCGGCTGAATCAGATGGATCCGGAGTCGGTGTCACATCTTCTTCGCTGTCGGTGTCAAGACCAAGTCTCTTCTTCACTTCATTCAGAGTAGATACTTCTTTACTTCCAGTTGTTGTAAAATACGTTGCATAAGGAATCGAATCTTCTCCCTCTCCGTCCATTCGAAGAGTAATCTGCTTCATAGATGCCAGTGGCAGTTTTCTGAAGAAACATTCGTTTGCATCTTCATCTGTGTAGGCGATACGAATATCGTATGTGCTTCCTGAAGAAGATGGCTTCTCATAATAATAAACTGCATTCTCTCCATTCTTAAGAGTGAACATACCATTTACAAGATCATCACCCCATTCGTCAGCAGTGTCCTCATCTGCATCATCAGATGGTGTCTCTCTGATATAGATAGATGCAATCTCTGAACCGGTGCGGTTTACAATAGCAACCTTGGAAGCTGTTGCTGTCTTTTCACCGATTACATTTTTCTCCGTTGTCTCTTCCATATTTACAAGTTCTATCGTAACCGTAGGCGTCGCCTGAGGAGTTTCAGTAGGCGTTACCTGGACTGGTGTCTGTTCCTTTGTATTCTTCTTGCCACAGCCTGATGCAGCTATTGCCAGCACAGCAAGCCCTGCAATGGCCAAATAACGTTTTTTAAGCATATCTATTCCCTCCTGTTTCCTATTACGTAATAGTCCTATGATGTCATTATTATTTAACTTAATTATACAGAGTCTCAGATTCTTGTCAACTAAATGTCCCAAAATTCATACAATTTTTAAAGTTACAGATTTTTAACCTTAAACTCTCTCTCAGCTTCTCTTCGCTGGTCTTTCTTTGCAATATCCTGTCTCTTGTCATAGAGCTTCTTGCCTCGCGCCACACCAACTTCAACCTTTACCAGACTGCCCTTGAAATACACCTTGAGAGGAACCAGCGTGAGACCTTTTTCCTGAAGTTTGCCCTCGATCTTGTTGATCTCATGTCTGTGAAGAAGAAGCTTCCTGACACGCAGAGGATCCTTGTTAAAGATATTTCCCTTCTCATAGGGGCTGATGTGCATTCCATAGATATATACTTCGCCTTTTTCTACACGGATAAAAGATTCCTTGACACTACACTTGCCCATACGAAGGGACTTTACCTCTGTTCCTGCCAGAGAAATACCGGCTTCATAAGTGTCCTCTATAAAATAATCATGAAAGGCTTTTTTGTTGTTGGCGATCAGTTTGATCCCTGTTGCTTTCGCCATAAAATTCCCTCCTTTACTCAACAACGGTAAAATCTACCGTTCTCTTCAGAGCATCCGCATCCGCCACCCTGACTCTTACTTTCTGTCCGAGATGGTAGACTTTGTGGCTCAGTTCGCCGCTCAGCTCATAAGTTTCTTCGTTATAAGAATAATAATCGTCCCGAAGGCTCGTCACATGAACAAGTCCCTCGACGGTATTCGGAAGTTCCACATAGAATCCATAAGCAGTCACGCCTGAAATGATGCCCTCAAATTCTTCACCGAGATGATAAGACATGTATTCAGCTTTCTTTAAGCGGTCTGACTCTCTCTCTGCTTCCTGTGCCCTTCTCTCACATGCACTGGACTGCTGTGCAACATGTTCGAGGATCTCTCTGTAATGCTCTGTCTTTCCTTCTCTCTGAAGTCTCCCCCTTATATTATCACGAATGATACGGTGGATCTGTAAATCTGGATATCTCCTGATCGGAGAAGTAAAATGACAGTAATATTTCGCTGCAAGACCAAAGTGACCGCTGCACTGTGTCGTATATTTTGCCTGCTTCATCGTACGCAGGGTCAGACGGCTGATCATTGTCTCATTCGGCAGTCCCTGGATACTTTCGATGATCTCCTGGATCTCCTTCGGGGTGATCTCCTCACCGGCCTTCTGCACAGAGATCCCCTGGTTTCGAAGAAGCGTCAGAAGACTCTCCACACGTTCCGGATCCGGGGTCTCGTGAGTACGGTATACAAACGGATACTCACCCTGACAGTACTCCTTTGCAACGGTCTCATTTGCCATCAGCATGAAATCCTCAATGATCTCTGTCGCCACATTCGCCTCATAAGCCTGCACATCGATCGCTCTTCCCGCGCCGTTGAGGGTGATCTTGCTCTCCGGAAAATCAAAGTCGATCGATCCTCTGTGGTGCCTGCGGCTCCGAAGAAGCTCTGAAAGTTCTTTCATCAGGAAAAACATTGGCACAAAATCCGCATACTCAAGGCTTGTCTCAGTATCGCCGTCTTCCAGGATGCAGCGTACCTGCGTATAACTCATTCTTCGATCCACGCGGATGATCGTCTCTGCGATCTTGTGATCGATCACCTGGCCGTTCTTGTCAATATCCATAAGACAGCTTAAAGTCAGTCGATCCTCTCCCTGGTTCAGTGAACAGATTCCATTTGAAAGCCGCTCCGGAAGCATCGGGATCACACGGTCTGCAAGGTACACACTGGTTCCTCTCTTTAGTGCTTCTTTGTCCAGTGCGCTGCCTCCCTGAACATAGTTGCTCACATCTGCGATATGCACACCAAGATGATAGATATCGCCTTCTTTTGTAAGAGAGATCGCATCATCGAGGTCCTTGGCATCCTCTCCGTCGATCGTCACGGTCTGAAGATGTGTGAGGTCCATCCTGCCATCTCTGTCGGCATCAAGCACGTGATCCGGAACACGTCCTGCCTGTGTGATGACCTTCGGCGGGAACTCTGACGGGATATTGAAACTCTTCACGATCGCCAGGATATCCGTTCCAGGTGCATTTATGCTTCCCATATCCTCCTTGATCCTGCCTTCCGGCTTATGTCTCTCATCGCCATAATCAATGATCTCTGCCACGACCTTGTCGCCATCACGGACTCCCTTGGAATTCTTAGCTGCGATATAGATATCCTTTGCATACTTCTGATTGTCACAAAGTACAAATCCATAATCACGTTCTCTCTGAAAAGTACCCACAACCTCCGTGGTCCCACGCTCAAGGATTTCGACAACCGTGCCCTCCTGACGCTTCCCGCTGCCGGACTTCTTCTTCACAAGGACTCTCACCTTGTCCTGATGCATGGCAGTTCCTACAGAATTTGCCGGAATAAAGATATCATCTTCCTCGTCCTCAAGTTCCACAAATCCAAAGCCCTTCTGGTTGCCTATGAAGGTACCCTCTTTGATCAGGCCCTGTTTCTCAAACTCCCGGAGATCTCTTTTCTTTAATTTAAATTTATCTTTCTTTATCTGTTTGCCCTTGGAAAATTTCTTTTTCTTTTCCCAGTTTTTCTTTCTGCTCACCTAAAGCTCTCCTTTATTGATATCCAACGTAAAAAAAGCACTCTTGCAATTTATACAAGAGTGTTTCCTTTGACTAAAAATTCATATTTAAAACAGCTGCCAGTATAAAAAATAACACTGCCATGATCGTAGTTGCTCTTACAAGGCCACCTTCCATAGAACGTCCCTTGTTTCTTCCCCAGTATGTATCTGAGGCACCTGAAATCGTTCCACCCAGGCCCTGCTGCTTGCCTTCCTGCATCAGAACAACAACAGTCAGCGCAATACAATCTATAGCAAAAATAATAGTCAGTATTGTTCTCAAAATCTGCACTTCGGTTACACCTCCTAATCAACTGCAAAATATTGTGTTACTGTTCACTTCGTTCACAGTAACTTGGTCAAAATGCATTTCAAATCACCTTCGGTGATGGCATTTTGCCCTGTATGTCTCGGGATTTTGCCATATTCATGGCAAAACACCTCGCGGAATATTACCTGTGGACAGTAATAAGATTGTACCATACCGCCCTCTGGATTTCAACCGTTTTTGGATAAGTTTCAGGGCAAAAATCCGATTCCCCCTGCTTTTTTGGCACTGTGCAGACAGAATCGGATCCTGTACACCGCATTTTTTATTCAGACGTCACTCTTTTTGAAATGGATTTTCATAAACAGCATCTTCTCCAAGCAATTCACTGATCCGGATGAGCTGATTGTATTTCGCATTCCGGTCAGAGCGGCATGGTGCTCCTGTCTTGATCTGCCCGGCTCCTGTCGCCACTGCAAGATCTGCGATAAAAGCATCTTCTGTCTCGCCCGAACGATGTGAGATGATCGCACGGTATCCTGCGTGCTGCGCCATTTTCACTGCATCCATCGCCTCGCTTAAGGTACCGATCTGGTTTACTTTGACGAGGATCGCATTTGCCGCCTCAAGCCTGATTCCACAGGAAAGTCTTTTGACATTTGTGACAAAAAGATCATCTCCCACAAGCTGCAGCCTGTCTCCGAGACGTTCTGTCATTGTTTTCCAGCCTTCCCAGTCATCCTCATTAAGACCATCCTCAATTGAAATGATTGGAAATTCTTCCAGAAGTTCTTCATAATAATCGATCATTTCTGCCGCATCCCGGAGCACTTCTTCGGCTTTCATCTTACTCTCACCCGGAAAACGGTACACACCCTGTTCTTCATCATAAAGTTCACTGGCTGCTGCATCGATCGCAATAAAAATATCTTTTCCCGGTTCATACCCTGCTTTTTCAACTGCCTCAAGGATCAGCCGCAGGACATCCCTGGAATCTTTGAGATCTGGCGCAAAACCACCTTCATCCCCTACCGCTGTCGAAAGGCCGTTCTCTCTGAGAAGGATCTTGAGAAACTGATAGATCTCCACACACATCCGGATCCCATCTTCAAAATTCCCGGCACCGCAGGGCATGATCATGAATTCCTGCAGATCTACAGTGTTGTCCGCATGCTTTCCTCCATTCAGGATATTCATCATCGGAACCGGCATTTTTCTTGTATGGCAGCCGCCAAGATACTGATAAAGCGGAATCCGAAGCGCCATCGCCGCTGCCCGGGCAACCGCCATGGAAACGCCCAGAGTTGCATTTGCCCCGGCACTGCTCTTGTTTTCCGTTCCATCTGCCTTAATCAGAAGCTCGTCGATCCGCACCTGATTCAGCGCATTTTCTCCAAGAATGGCTTCCGCCAGTCTGATATTTACATTTTCGACTGCTTTTCGCACACTTAATCCGACATAATATCCTTTTTCTCCATCCCGGAGTTCCACCGCCTCAAATCTTCCTGTCGATGCTCCGGATGGCACGATCGCCCTCGCTGTATATCCCTCAATTCCAATGATCCCTTCGCCTACGGTAGCTTCCACCTCAACAGTAGGTGTTCCTCTGGAGTCCAGAACCTGTCTTGCGTGGATCCTGCGTACAGGTAGATAACGCAACATGAGATTACCTCCTTCATCAAATGATAAACTTAGTTTTCCCCTGATGCTTCTTTCTATGCAGAGATCGTCGCAATTTCATTTTCCGTATTATTTTCAGATAATTCTATTTTTATTGTATTGTTTGCTGTATACAAAATATTTATTTTTAATTTTTTATTTTTTATTGTTGACAAATGTAATTTTATCTGTTATATTAAGTACATAAAACAAAGGAACGAAAACAAAAAAACAAACAGAAAGGCGTGAGACCACCGAAAGCTTAAGCGAACCCCAATACTTTAAGAAAGGCAGGTACAGACCACCAGAAACGTAAATCTTAACACATCATAATTTCAGGAAGAGAGGTACGGACCACCAGAAACGTAAACTCATAATTATTCCAAATGTTTTATAAACCAAACAGGAGGTACGTTCCATTGGACAATGAACAGTAGAAGAGCCACCAGATTAAATAATTCATCTGATGGCTCTAATTTTTTGTCTTCTTACATATACTGAATCAAACATCTACATGGAGATTCCCATGACATCTTTTTTTATTCTTGTCTTTCACTACATAAAGAAATCCCGCTTTTTATGTTCTCTCCTTCTGCTGGCCGGTGCTTTTACCCTCGGCAGTCTGCTTGGGATCCTCACCGGAACGCTTTCTCCCACAAAAGAAACCTCTGCTTCTGTCCAAAGTGCAAGCTGGGGATTAAGTTTTCAGGAAGAAGGAAAACGTCCTGCCGGAAACGCCACGATCGATGATCTGAAACAGTACAACGCCTATTATGCCAGCGATACTGACGAAAAAATCCTCTATCTGACTTTTGATGCCGGATATGAGAATGGAAACACCCCTGCAATCCTGGAGGCACTTAAAAAGCACCAGGCTCCCGCTGTCTTTTTTGCTGTCGGAAATTTTATCAAAGATAATCCCGATCTTATCAAACGCATGATCACAGAGGGGCATATTGTGGGAAACCATACGATGACCCATCCGGATATGTCTCAGATTTCTTCGATGGAATCCTTTCAGAAGGAACTTGAAGGCGTGGAAGAACTCTATACTTCCGTAACGGGCGAACCCATGACCAAATTTTACCGGCCGCCCCGCGGTGTCTACAGCACAGAAAATCTTTCCATGGCAAAAGAACTTGGCTATTCCACCTTTTTCTGGAGTCTTGCCTATGTGGACTGGATCCAGGAGCAGCAGCCCTCGAAGGAAGAAGCTTTCCAGAAACTGATTCCCCGGATCCACCCTGGTGCGATCGTTCTGCTCCACAATACTTCCTCCACGAACGCCGCGATCCTGGATGAACTTCTCACCAGATGGGAAGAAATGGGCTACCAGTTCCACTCCATAAAAGAACTGACCGAGGCGTAACCCCGGTCAGTCATTATCTCTGCTGTTCTTTTGTGTGAAGATCTTCCTTGATCTGGGAACTGGAGATCTCAGGTGTACGTGGCAGGTAAACCACCTCGCAGCCTTCTTCTTTGAGGAAATCAAACTTACCTTTCCAGTCATCTCCCATCACAAAGGTATCTACATGATATTCTTTTACGTCGGAACGTTTCTGTTCCCAGTTTTCTTCCGGAATTACAAGATCCACATAACGGATTGCCTCCAGAAGCTGTTTCCTTTTTTCGTAGGAGAAATAACATTTCTTCTGCTTTTCATTCCAGTTGAACTCATCTGTGGAAAGACCTACGATCAGATAATCTCCAAGCTGTCTGGCACGACGCAAAAGATTGATATGCCCATAATGAAGCAGGTCGAAAGTTCCGTATGTGATTACTCGTTTCATAATTAATAAAGATTCCTCTCTGATTTCAATAATAGATCAGGCATTCAGCTTCCTGATACAGTAGCCATAAATACGGAGAGTCGTTTCAACCGAATAATGAAGTCCATCATAGATTCCTGCATCATAACGGTTGCTGCTCCATCCATATTTCTGAAGGTTCGTACAGGTATTAATATAAATAAACGCACGATCACTTCCACTGCATAATTTCTGATAAATTGTCTTATTAAAAGCTGCCACCTGTGCTTCTGTTCTCGTTCCGGCACCATAACTTCGAATCATGGCACTGTTCACCGGATTTACAGAAAGATAATACATATCACAATTATAATTCTGTTTGAGATTTTCGGACACTTTTCTCATGTAAACAACATATGTATTGATGTTACTCATATCATTTA
Organism: Blautia intestinihominis; assembly: GCF_040096655.1. NCBI lineage: Bacteria > Bacillati > Bacillota > Clostridia > Lachnospirales > Lachnospiraceae > Blautia > Blautia intestinihominis. Next base: position 49,832 of record NZ_JBBMEI010000017.1, read on the forward strand.
CACCGAGATTAATAATAACCGCTTTCTTTGTCTTACGTGACTGCTTCGACAGTTTCCGGAGCAGTTCCCTGTAACCAGTCTGTCGGAACCAGTCAAGTCCCTGATTTCCTTTACATACAAAATCTACATTTGAAGGAGCAGAATTTCCAAGGGCAAGCTGAAGCCCAACCGTTCTGGAATCTCCTACAAAATAAACCATCTGATGTTTCGTAGGTTTTATAATTGATGCCGGTGCACGATCCTGTTTTGAGAAAAATACAACCATATAATAGTTTCCTGTTCTGGTAGGAATTTTATCGCCTGCCTTATATTCAGGATTGGTTGTTTTTCCCTTGGTACGTGACCAGCCCAGACACATATTTGCGCTGTTCAGGTTTACTGCCGGAAATGTTGCACTTCCGGAACTGGTATCCACAACTTTCCATACCGTTCCGTCGTATTTACGGAGATTGACTCCTGTAATTTTCTTTCCGACAATATAAAACTTCATATTACCGGTAACACGCAGACTGTCGCCCTCTTTTTTGACTGTTTTACCATTTATAGAAGTACTCCATCCGAGGAACTTATACCCCGTCGCCGTCGGATGCAGAGGAAATGTCAGCACCTGACCCTGATATCCCTGTTCCCGCAGGCTGGTATATTCTTTGCTTCCATTCATGGTATAGTATCTTACCGTATAGAGCTTATAATAACGCAGACAGAATTTCGTGTTTTTTGTAATTCTCACATTCCTTCCTGTAGCATATTTCAGCTCTTTAGTCCCACTCTTCTCTACCCATACGCATTTATAACCGGAACGGTTTACTGTCGGAAGCTGAATATAACTCCCCTTAGTTACAGTCCTGGCCCACTTACGAAATGTATCATTAGAAACTACGCCATTGGAATTCGCAAAAACAACTTTACACTTTTCTGTAGTGGCTGCCTGAGCCGAAACCGGTCTGCTGGCTGCCAGAAGCAGGAAACCAAACAACACTGTCAAAAAGATGATTCCTCTCCACCTGTTTACCGTGGCTTTTCTCATAAAAAAACTCCTTACTTATGTCTTCTCATCAAATCGTAATTTTTCTTGTTTCCGAGTTTTACTATAACAGTTTTCCAATTCTGATGCAATACAAATTTCATCAGAGTTTCATATTTTTGTCATATTTCAGAGTTCTTTTTCACACATCGAAAGCGCAGATGCGATTACTGCGTCCATATCATAGTACTTATATTCGCCCAGGCGCCCACCAAAAATCACTTTTTTTTCTTTTTCAGCAAGATTTTTGTACTTCTCGTAAAGTTCCCCGTTTTTCTCATCATTTACCGGATAATAGGGCTCATCTCCAGGTTTCCATTCAGAACTGTATTCACGGCTGATCACGGTTTTGGGAATTTCCTGTCCATCATCATCTTTGCCAAACTCAAACCATTTGTGCTCAATAATTCTGGTCCACGGAGTTTCAACATCCGTATAATTGACTGCTGCATTCCCCTGGAAATTTGGTTTATCAAGAAGTTCTGTCTCAAAACGCACAGAACGATATTCCAGATAGCCCATCTGATATCCAAAATACGCATCAATCGGACCAGTATAGATTACTTTGTCCGCAAGTGCATCCCACTCATCTTTCTTTTCAAGATAATCTTCCTCCAGGCGAACCTCAATGCCATCCAGCATATTTGCAACCATTCTGGTATAACCGCCCATCGGAATCCCCTGATACAGTGCATTGAAATAGTTATTGTCAAAAGTCAGTCTCACCGGCAGTCTCTTGATGATAAACGCTGGAAGCTCCCTGCAGCTTCTGCCCCACTGTTTCTCGGTATATCCTTTGATCAGTTTCTCAAAAATATCTCTTCCTACCAGAGAGATTGCCTGTTCCTCCAGATTCTTCGGTTCTTTGATTCTTGCCTCACGCTTCTGTTCTTCGATCCGGGCTTCCGCCTCCTGTGGAGTTACCACGCCCCACATTTTATTGAATGTGTACATATTAAATGGAAGTGAATAAAGTTCTCCGTGATAATTGGCCACCGGGCTGTTTGTAAAACGGTTAAATTCCGCAAACTGAGTGATATAATCCCAGACTTTTTTATTATTGGTATGGAAAATATGTGCTCCGTATTTATGCACATGAATTTTTTCTATGTCTTCTGTATATACATTTCCGGCAATATTCGGACGCTTGTCAATCACAAGAACGGATTTCCCTGCTTTTTGGGCCTCATGTGCAAAAACTGCGCCATAAAGCCCTGCACCGACTACCAGATAATCGTAATGTTTATTCATGAAATCAACCCTCTACTTTTCATCATCTGACTTCTGCGATCAGAAGTACTTCTCTGGAAACAGAATAATCCACCGGTTTATGAATCCTGAACTTATATCCCAGATTCCAGCTTTCAATAATTGGTTTGATATCAAAGAAATCATCTGCATTATGATATATACTCATCAGCAGAACTGGTTTATGTTTCTCGATAGTTTTTCTTGCGCCTGCAAGGAAATCCTGTTCCGCCCCCTCAATATCTACTTTTATAAGGCCGACTTCAATATCTGTTCCTTCCATATAAGCATCCAGTGTATCTACCTGTACCGTTTCTGTTCCGGTTACTGTCGCAACACCATTTTCATGAAATGCGCTGGATGGACCTGCCAGTTTCATCTCCATGCTTCCCTTTTCTCTTCCCAGTGCCATATGTTCAGGAATAACGTTCTCCAGATGATTAAGCTTGATTGTCTCTTTCATCAGTGTGAAGTTCTTTTCCGTAGCTTCAAAACTGTAAACTCTCCTCTGGGTTAACGGCTTCAATATCAGTATGGAATCTCCGATATATCCTCCTACGTCCAGAATATCTTTATTCTGAATGGATTCCGGATGCTCGATGCAGTCAATTCCATGTTTATAAATAAACACACTCGCCTCAAAATGTCGAATCGGAAGAAAATAGTGTTTGTAGCAGTACATATCATCCGCTACACGAAAGATCTGCTGCTTCAGTTCCCTGTCCATTTCCAGAATCTGTTTCTGCTCTTCCTCGCTGAAAAGGTCAACTTTCTGCCCCATAGTGTCTTTGACCAGTCTCTGTCTCTGCAGAATTTTGACAATTTCTTCTACATCTTCCGGATCCAGACCCTCTATTAAATTCAGAAATTTCTCCTTAAAATCCGGTCTCTCATACATTTCATAAAAGGAAGTAATAACTTTTCGTTCATAATTGTTGTTATATTCATATTTCTTTGGAACCTGCTCCAGCTGATCTGAAATCTGGCTCAATTCCTTATGGATTTTTGGAAAATTATGATCCAGTTTCCAGATCACATCCCTGACTCTGGTAATACATTCACGAATCAGTGCAACTATATTGTTTTCTGCTTTGCGGATTTCTGCTTTGTTTGTTTTCTGCTGTTCCTTCAGACTCCTGTCGATATGATTATCAAATGTCTTTTCCAGCTGCTTCGCAATTTTTCGGTTGTCTTTTTCTACCTTGTCAAACGTCGCAGGAATAATCTTTTTCAGTATTTTTTTACTCATTTTCAGCTGCCTCCTACTTATTTCGAAAGTCGTTTAAGAAACTTTTTCATTTTTCTTGGGACATAAAGGATTGTCTTACCCACTTTAAAAGTTTCTGAATTTTTGACCTTTCTCTGTGCTGCTTTAACCTCTTGTGTTTTTTGTTCTTTCAGACGTGTAATCTGACCTTCCATATTTTTGATCCTGCCCTGCTTTCCCTTATAGGCATAGCTGGTAAGGAAACGGAAAATAACATTGTCTACGCTGTCTTCATCTCTTTCTTTTTCTTCATATAAAGTATCAAAAAACTGTTTCCATGTCTGACCAATGTCCACGGCCTCCAGTTCTTTGATGTGCTGCTTTCCTTCCTCAGCAAGCCGTCTGCATTCTTCTGAATTCCGGAGAAGTTCTGTGACTTTCTGTGCCAGAAGATCCGGACGTTTCTGTCTGCTGGTAACGATTCCGCGTCCATCTCTTACAAATGTAAGCCATGGCATATCATAGGTAACGATCGGTGTCCCATGAGATAACGCCTCACAGAATACCATCGGAAAGCCCTCATATTCTGATGTATACATCATAAGCTGTGCTTTTTCGTAGTATTTCTCTACTTCTGATGTGAATCCTTCCAGTATGACATTATCCTGAAGTCCCAGCTGGCAGATCAGATTCTTCAGCATTTCTGTCAGTTTCTCATCTCCATCACCTACCATATGGAGCCTGATATCCGGAAATTCTTTCACTATATGTTCCATGGCATAGACTACATCCAGAGGCTGCTTCTCCTTTGCAATCCTGCCAAGCCACAGAATATTATTCTCTTCTTTTTTGACTTCTTTCATATTGCCTGTAGAAAAAGTGATTGGATTCGAAATATATGTCACATGAGGATTGAAGCATTTTACATACTTCTCATCCACTTCTGACAGTACAACAACACCGTCACAGATCTGATAATCATACATCAGTTCTGCAAATTTATCTGACACAAAACCAAAAGGAACACTGGTAAAACTGTGTGCATGAATTATAAATCCTGGTTTTGACGGCTGTCCCTTAATGCTGAGCATATCCCACATTGTACATGGTGCTACCCACATTCCTGTAACCATCAGATCAATCTTATGTTTCTCGATAATTGTGCTCCATGCATGGTATCGCTCTTTATAATGTTCGCGAACTGCTGTCTCTGATGACGGAATATATTCTCTGACAACTGCGTAATCCAGTTCATACTCCGGGATTCCCTCACCGTCTTCTGTTTCTTCATCTGTCACCAGCACTACTTTATAAACAGGATCTCCTTTGGCATCACGCATTTTTGCCCATTCATTTGCCAGAACTGCAACTACTCGCTGTGCACCGCCGTTTTTAATAGAACGATAGTAAATTCCAATCGTTTTAATCTCGTTGCCCTTGTTTCTGGTAGTTTTGAAGTAGTCTACATCCACCATCTTTTCTGCCAGTTCAACAGATTTGTGCCAGTTTCTTTCTGCTAATTTTGAAATGACATCTTCCAGTCCCCAGGTATCCACCAGATGATCAAAGCCTTCGGAAATATTTTCTGTCTGCAGATTATTCTGCCAGCGGCTGACACAGTCTGCCAGAAAATGCTGATAAATCCCATCCAGGATCTCCTTATACTTCTCCTGTTCCTGTTTTTTGTCAATAAAACGTACCAGGCATTCCCAGATCTGCTTCTCAGTCATCATAACATCAAACTTCGGAATAGAAATATAATCACTTCCGGTCACACCTATACCAAACATATATCTGTACAGACGATTTTCAATTCCCATATAGCTCCTGGAATAATACGCAATCAGGAAAAATGCATACAGATCCTGTGCCTTTGGATAAAAGCCATCTTCTACATCGGCAAATGCCTGGCGGCATATTTCACCATTAAAGATTTTATTCCACAGGCTGAATCCCACTTTCTTTTCTTTCCAGCAGGAAAAGATCAGATTCTCCGCGCGGATCTCCTCCAGGCATGGAAACAGAAATCTCTGATTCATCTGAATACGCTCTTCTGAACCCCCTGCACAGTTTACTACTTCTGTGTCAAACTGTACCATATCTGTACCATATTTCTCAATTGTCTCTGAGGCGATCTGACAGGCATCCGGGCAAAGCTCATCATCACCATCTACAAACATAATATACTTTCCACAAGAAACAGCCACACCATCTTTTCTTGCCTGGGAAGTACTGAGATTTGTCTCATGGAAGATTGCCTTGATACGGTTATCCCTGTCCGCATACTCCTTCAGAATTTCTGCTGAACGGTCATCAGAGTGGTCTTCGACGCATATAATTTCAATATTTTTGAGTGTCTGACCGATAATACTGTCCAAACATCTGTGGATATACGGTTCTACGTTACAAATCGGAACGATTACTGACACTAATGGGTTTTCATTATTTTTTATATTCATTTTAACAATCCTCAATCTGTTATTTTAATCAGCTGCACTATAACACAGACTTATTCTGTTCGCAAGTTACTATTCTCTGTTCAGTTTTGCTATTCGGACATTCGAAATATTTTGCCAACCTTGCGCAATGCCTTTCCGGCTTTTTGGGTAATATGCATATTTTCCTTTTTTTCTGCATTTTTGGCACGCTTTACCCAATAAGATTTTTCCTGTTTGAGTTTCTTTATTTCTTCAAACAGATACTGCTGCACATCGTATTTCAGAATATTTTCATAAATCTCATATTTCTTTTTGTTGTAGGAATAGCATTCTTCCTTCGAAAAATTTTTCAGGTCAAATTCCTGAAACACCTTATTACGAAGTCCCTCATATACTTCACAATATGTTTCCGCGCTTTTCAGGGAGCACAGATTATAAATTGCTATGCCAAACGCCATATTACGAAAACTGCACTCCAGATCTTTGTAAATTCCCTGTTTCTCCAGTTCATTTCTTATTGATTTCACTGCCTCATACCAGTTCCAGGGAGATTTTGCATTGTTTGCCTGAAGGCTTTCTCCCGACTGTCTGTAATTCACAAAGACCTCTGGCACTACTGTAATACGCTTCGCCAGTGCCATTGCCATAAATATAAAGTAAATATCATTGCTGCGTGGAAGCAGCATGAAGCGTAACTGATATTCATCGATCAGATCTCTGCGGATCAGTTTACTCCAGGGACAACCTGTCGTGATGTTCAGAGTATATGGCATTTTTCTGCCCTCAAATGGAATTTCCGCGGGGAGATACTCTTTCTGTATAATATAATCAATTTCTTTATAGACTTTTGTTTTTTCATTATACAGCCGCGCATCAAAAAGACAGATATCGGCATCATCTTCTTCTGCTTTTTCGTAACTCTTTTTCAGCATATCCGGCTCAAAGAAGTCATCTCCATCCAGAAACAGGCAATACTTTCCATCTGCGTTTTCGATTCCTGTATTTCGCATAGCTCCTGCCAGGCCGCAATGTGGCATCTCTATCAGTCTGATCCTCTGATCTTTCTTTATATGTTCTCGAATTTTTTCACGTGTCCGATCATCCGATCCATCGTCTACACAGATCACTTCAAAATCATCAAATGTCTGAGCCTGAAGACTGTCCAGACACTGATCTATATATTTCTCGATATTGTAAGCAGGAATAATGACAGAAATCGCCCGGCTGCTCTCCCTTTCACCCACGTCTTTCATAGGTTGTGTCCTCACTTTTTCTGTATATGATAGCTGTAGTATAGCATAAACTGCATATATTTAGCAAATTCATTTCTCATATTACAATTTATTTATAAATATATAAACTATATTAAATATGTTTTATGTTTTTATATTTTCCTGACCTGTTTTACCATTTTATGATATGATACACATATTCTTAGGTAAGGAGATCACACCATGAATCACGATTCAAGAACATATCCTTTTAAATTTTCAATCATTACTGCCGTATACAATGTAGCTTCCTATCTTTCTGGAGCTGTCGAAAGTATTCTCTGTCAGGATATTGGTTTTAAAGAATCTGTTGAACTTATTCTTGTTGACGATGGATCTACAGATTCTTCCGGTGAAATCTGTGACCATTATCAGGCATTATATCCATATAATATTAAAGTGCTGCACAAACCAAACGGAGGTGCTGCTTCTGCCAGGAATGCCGGAATTGCACTTGCATCTGGAAAGTACCTGAATTTCCTGGACGGAGACGACAAACTTTCTCCAAATACGCTTTCTGCTGTATACAACTTTTTTTCCACTGTTGATGATCAGATCAGTCTTGTATCTGTTCCGATACAGTTTTTTGAAAAAAAGGAAAACGCCCATCGGCTCAACTATAAATACCGGGACGGCAAAGATCAGATCATTGATCTGAATGTCCAGTACTCCTATGTACAGATGTCTATTGCTTCTTCCTTTATAAAGCATAATGTACTTAACGATCATTCTTTTGATACTTCTCTGCGCTATGCAGAAGATGCAAAAGTGATCATGCAGCTTCTGCTCGATCACCCATACTATGGAATTGTCCCTTCCGGCTGCTATTATTATCGTTTTCGAAACACACAGAATTCTGCTCTGAATGGCACAAAACTACACAGAGAATGGTATCTTGACTGTCTGAAAAATTATCTTCAGTGGGCACTTCACTCTGCCCGCCAAAAATATGGTAAAATTCCATTTTTTGTCCAGTATAATGTCATGTATGATCTCCAGAGCCGGTTCGGCGTGCCTGAAATACCGGAATCTGTCCTGACTACGGCTGAACATCTGGAATTCCGGACACTCCTTAAGGAACTGCTGCAATCCATCGACGATAAGATCATTCTGGAACAGAAAAATCTTTCCCGCGAACAGAAAGACTATATCATCTCTTTCAAAAAAGGAAATGGCACCCTGACGCATGCACCAGAAGATCTTTTTTTTCAGTATGGGAATTTGAAGCTTTATCCTGCTTCATCCTATCTTCTGAAATTATTTCATGCTGAAATTTCAGGAAAAGATCTGAGGATTACAGGATCTGTAAAATTCAACAGCAGATTTCCATATCCGTCTACACTTTATGTACAGTTGCAGCGCCACATGCTGAAAGCCCGTATTTTTTACTGTGACTGGTCAGCAAATACATCTTCTGATTTTGTATTTGACGGAACACTTCTGTCACAGTTTTTGGATTTCGAAGTAAAAATTCCTCTGCGCTTTCTTCATGGACAAAGTACTCTGCTGTTCTATATGGTCTGTGACAGTCAGCCTGTCAGATTCAAAAGTCTCCGTGCGGAGTCATCTTTTCCGGCTGTTACTTCTTCATCCGGAACATCCTGCCAGTTGTCCATCGTTTCGCACACATTATCTTTAAAGAAACGCAGGAGCTTCTTCTGATTGCAATATCATAATTATCGCCCGGCACAAAGTGTTATTTAAAATAACACTTTGTGCTATATTTTTTCTTGATTTCCTGTTTATTCTATGATATTATCATCTTATCAACATATTATTGTTATTTAAGCGAACATTCTAAGGAGCATTTTCATGAAAAAATTATCAATGACTTTACTTTCAACTCTGGTATCCGGTAAACGCCAGCAGAAAAATATGACTCAGCAGGATCTTTCTCTTGCTACCGGTATCAACCGCGCATTAATCTCCCGCCTTGAAAAGAAGGATTTTGTTCCATCTATCAGTCAGCTGGAAAATCTGGCCGAGGTACTTGGATTTGAACCTTCTGATGTATTTACAGAAGCTTCTTCAACCAGACTTGGCTCTCCATCTCCACTCAACATCGCAGTTGCAGGTACCGGATATGTAGGTCTTTCCATTGCCACTCTTCTTGCCCAGCATAACCATGTAACAGCCGTTGACATCATCCCGGAAAAAGTGGATCTGATCAATCAGCGCAAATCTCCTATTCAGGATGAATATATTGAGAAATACCTTGCAGAAAAAGACCTGGATCTTACCGCTACGCTGGATGGAATTTCTGCCTACAAAAATGCGGACTATGTCGTAATTGCCGCACCTACCAACTATGACAGCCAGAAAAACTATTTTGACACTTCTGCCGTAGAAGCCGTGATCGAACTGGTGCTCAAAGTTAATCCTGACGCCATCATGGTTATCAAATCCACCATCCCTGTCGGCTATACGGAATCTGTCCGCAAAAAATATCACACCTCAAAAATCATCTTCAGCCCGGAATTTCTTCGTGAATCCAAGGCTTTATACGACAACCTGTATCCAAGTCGTATCATTGTATCCACCGATCCGGAAGATCCGGCTCTTGTACAGGCTTCTCAGAACTTTGCAGCACTTCTGCAGGAGGGTGCTCTCAAAGAAAATATCGATACCTTATTTATGGGATTTACAGAAGCTGAGGCTGTCAAGCTGTTTGCCAATACTTATCTTG
>NZ_JBBMEI010000018.1:0-55522 GCF_040096655.1 Blautia intestinihominis
AGAAATTTCATGTCTCACTGGACTGGTTATTTGGATTATCTGAAAATAAAGTACAGATTTCTACTCTCAGCGATATTCTTTGGGTTTTACTGCAGATGAATGAATCCAATGAACTCCGGTATGAACTGGATATAAATAATAAACTTCCCGGTGATATAGAAACAGAAACACAGAAATGGTATGCCGGACTTCGCTTTTATGGAAATGATCCTGAACATTCTTTAAACGCAGATATGTGTAATTTTCTTGCTGATCTGCAGGAGAACAGAGAAAGCCTGGAATCTTATTTCACAGGCAAAGATATGTTTGATATGTGGAAAAAGCAGACGTTGGAATACTACACTTCCAAACCTGTCACCCATAAAGAAATTGAAGAACTGGATTTTGAGACACGAATCCGTAAACGAGATGAACTTTTAACACAGAAATTTTCCAATAACGAACAGAAATAGTATCATAACAGTATCACAGGCAGATATGCGAAGATTTTCATTTTCTTCCCATACCTGCCTGTTTTTAATTTATTCGCTATTCTTTACAGCCTTATTTTAAACTTTTTACTCAACAGAAAAACCCCGGAAACCTTACGGTTCCGGGGTATCTTACGTTTGGACACATGTACCTTGCGGTACTCAATATATATTAGTCAGTGATTACTCGATGATTGTAGCAACACGTCCTGATCCTACAGTACGTCCACCTTCACGGATAGCGAAAGTAAGACCCTGGCTCATAGCGATTGGGTGGATCAGTTCGATTGTCATTTCGATGTTATCTCCAGGCATGCACATTTCTGTTCCTTCTGGAAGGTTGCAAACACCTGTTACGTCTGTTGTTCTGAAGTAGAACTGCGGACGATAGTTGTTGAAGAACGGAGTATGACGTCCACCTTCATCTTTTGTCAGAACGTAAACCTGAGCTGTGAATTTTGTATGGCATGTAAGTGTTCCTGGTTTAGCAAGAACCTGTCCACGCTCGATTTCGTTTCTCTGAACACCACGAAGAAGAGCACCGATGTTATCACCAGCCTGAGCTTCGTCAAGAAGTTTACGGAACATTTCGATTCCTGTAACAACAACTTTACGTGTTTCTTCTTTGATACCAACGATTTCAACTTCTTCAGATACGTGAAGAACACCAGCTTCTACTCTACCAGTAGCAACTGTTCCACGTCCTGTGATAGAGAATACATCCTCTACAGGCATAACGAACGGTTTGTCTGTGTCACGCTGTGGATCCGGAATGTACTCATCAACTGCGTTCATGAGTTCCATAATCTTGTCTCCCCATGGGCCAGCCGGATCTTCAAGAGCTTTAAGAGCAGATCCCTGGATAACCGGAATGTCATCTCCTGGGAAGTCATACTCGGAAAGAAGTTCACGAATTTCCATCTCAACCAGTTCAAGAAGTTCGTCATCATCTACCATATCACATTTGTTCATGAATACAACGATGTACGGAACACCAACCTGACGAGCAAGAAGAACGTGCTCTTTTGTCTGAGCCATAACACCATCTGTAGCAGCAACTACGAGGATAGCACCATCCATCTGAGCTGCACCTGTGATCATGTTCTTAACGTAGTCAGCATGTCCTGGGCAGTCAACGTGTGCATAATGTCTATGCTCTGTCTGATACTCAACATGTGCTGTAGAAATTGTGATACCACGCTCTCTTTCTTCTGGAGCTTTATCGATATCTTCGAAGTTTTCAACTGTGTTTCCTGGAACTCTTTCAGCCAGAACTTTTGTGATAGCTGCTGTTAAAGTTGTTTTACCATGGTCAACGTGTCCGATGGTACCAATGTTACAATGCGGTTTTGTTCTCTCAAACTTAGCCTTTGCCATTTTAAAATGTCCTCCTTAAAAACTATGCTCTTTCTTCCAGAGCATTTTATCAGTTTTAGACTTGCTATCCTTGATTATATTGCAAATCAAGGATATTTGCAAGCTTTTTTATTACTGTTCACTCCGTTCACAGTAACTTGGTCAAAATGCATTCCAAATCACCTACGGTGATAGCATTTTGCCCCGCATGTCTCGGGATTCTGCCATATTCATGGCAAAACACCTCGCGGAATATTCTCTGTAAACAGTAGTCTCTCTATTTATCAGTCTTTCTTAGAAAGAATCTTTTCCTGAACGGACTTCGGAACCTGTTCGTATTTCTCGAAGAACATGGAGTAGTTACCACGTCCCTGAGTTCTGGAACGAAGGTCTGTTGCATATCCGAACATTTCAGAAAGCGGAACGAATCCACGGATCATCTTACCTCCGCCGATATCATCCATACCTTCGATACGACCACGACGGGAGTTGATATCACCGATAACATCACCCATGTAATCTTCCGGAGTAGTAACTTCGACTCTCATGATAGGCTCAAGAAGAATCGGAGATGCTTTCTGCATAGCATCCTTGAATGCAAGAGAACCTGCAATGTGGAATGCCATTTCAGAGGAATCGACTTCATGATAAGAACCGTCATATACGTTTGCATGAACGCCGACTACCGGGAATCCACCCAGAATACCAGCTTTCATAGCTTCCTCGATACCTTCGCCAACAGCCGGGATGTATTCCTTCGGAATAGCACCACCAACAACTGTGGATTCGAACTTGTACAGTTCTTCTCCGTTGGCATCCATAGGCTCGAATTTAACTTTACAGTGACCATACTGTCCACGACCACCAGACTGTTTAGCATATTTGCTGTCGATGTCTACGGCCTTAGTAATAGTCTCTTTGTATGCAACCTGAGGAGCACCTACGTTAGCCTCTACTTTGAATTCACGAAGCAGACGGTCAACGATGATTTCCAGATGCAGCTCACCCATACCAGCGATGATTGTCTGACCTGTTTCCTGGTTTGTATGTGCACGGAATGTCGGGTCTTCTTCTGCCAGTTTTGCAAGAGCTTCACCAAGTTTACCCTGACCAGCTTTTGTCTTAGGCTCGATTGCAAGTTCGATAACCGGTTCCGGGAACTCCATGGACTCAAGGATTACCGGATGCTGGTCATCACAGATTGTATCACCAGTTGTGGTGAATTTGAAACCGATTGCTGCTGCGATATCTCCAGAGTATACTTTATCCAGCTCCATACGTTTGTTAGCGTGCATCTGAAGGATACGGCCAACACGTTCTTTCTTGTCCTTAGTAGCGTTGAGTACATAAGAACCAGAATTCATAGTACCGGAGTATACACGGAAGTATGCCAGTTTACCAACAAATGGGTCTGTCATAATCTTGAATGCCAGAGCGGAGAACGGCTCTTCATCAGAAGAATGTCTCACGATCGGGTTGCCTTCCAGGTCAACACCCTCGATTGGAGGAATGTCTGTTGGAGCAGGCATGAATTCAATGATCGCATCCAGAAGTTTCTGAACACCCTTGTTTCTGTATGCAGTACCGCAGCATACCGGTACAGCTGTACATTCGCAAGTAGCTTTACGAAGAACTGCTTTCATCTTTTCAACAGTCGGTTCTTCACCTTCCAGATATTCCATCATTAAATCATCATCGAGTTCGCAGATCTTCTCTACGAGTTCTGTATGATAAAGTTCTGCTTCTTCCTGCATGTCTTCTGGGATCTCAGTGATGGAAATGTCTTCACCTTTCTCATCATTGTAGATGTAAGCCTGCATTTCGAAAAGGTCGATGATTCCTTTGAATTCATCTTCTTTTCCGATTGGAAGCTGTAAGCAGATTGCGTTTTTACCAAGACGAGTCTTGATCTGATCTACAGCATTGTAGAAGTTTGCACCGAGGATATCCATCTTGTTGATGAATGCCATACGCGGTACGTTATAAGTGTCAGCCTGACGCCAAACGTTTTCAGACTGAGGTTCTACACCACCTTTTGCACAGAAGACGCCGACAGCGCCGTCAAGTACACGGAGTGAACGCTCAACCTCTACGGTGAAGTCTACGTGTCCTGGAGTATCAATGATGTTGATACGGTGTTCCAGAGCACCTGGTTTAGTCTTGCAGTGATCCTGCAGAGTCCAGTGACATGTTGTAGCAGCGGAAGTAATTGTGATACCTCTCTCCTGCTCCTGCTCCATCCAGTCCATTGTTGCGGTACCTTCATGAGTATCACCGATTTTGTAGTTGACACCTGTATAATAAAGGATACGTTCTGTAAGAGTTGTCTTACCTGCATCGATATGAGCCATGATACCAATGTTTCTGGTACGCTCAAGCGGGTATTCTCTACCTTCTTTTCCAGCCAATTGGATTTCCTCCTTGATTAGAAACGATAGTGAGCAAATGCTTTATTTGCTTCAGCCATCTTGTGCATATCTTCTTTCTTCTTAACAGATGCGCCTGTGTTGTTCATTGCATCCAGAAGCTCGTTTGCAAGTCTCTCCTCCATAGTCTTCTCGCCTCTTTTACGAGAATATGTGGTGAGCCAGCGAAGAGCCAGTGCCTGACGTCTGTCTGCTCTTACCTCGATCGGAACCTGGTAAGTAGCACCACCGATACGTCTTGCTTTTACTTCGAGAAGCGGCATGATGTTGTTCATAGCCTCTTCAAAAACTTCGATAGCTGGTTTGCCAGCTTTTTCTTCAATTCTAGCGAATGCGCCGTATACAATCTTCTGAGCGACACCTTTCTTACCATCTAACATGATGTTGTTGATAAGCTTGGTAACCACTTTGTTATTGTACATCGGGTCTGCCAGAACGTCTCTTTTCTGAGTATGTCCTTTACGTGGCACGTTACTTCCCTCCTTAATCAAAATGATTAAATCATCGGTACTCACTATAAAAACTAAGGTGTTCGCACTGGTAAAGTCCTATATTTAACCCGCAACCGACAGGGTATATGGAATACCGTACAATATTTATAGCTATAAGTGAATCTTCGATTGATTGCTTATTTTCTATTTTGTCTCCCGTTCAGACGGGAACCTTCTTGAATATTGCATATTCAAGAAGTATCGCAAATTTCTCGCTAAGCTGCGAAATTTGCTTTATTTCTTTTTAGGTCTCTTAGCACCATATTTGGAGCGAGACTGTTTTCTGTTAGCTACACCTGCGGTATCCAGTGTACCTCTGATGATGTGGTATCTGGTACCAGGTAAGTCCTTAACACGTCCACCACGGATAAGAACAACGCTATGCTCCTGAAGGTTATGTCCTTCTCCTGGGATATAGCTTGTTACTTCGATACCGTTGGAAAGACGAACTCTGGCGATCTTTCTAAGAGCTGAGTTAGGTTTCTTAGGTGTTGCAGTTTTAACTGCTGTACAAACTCCACGTTTCTGTGGTGCAGACTGCTCAACAGCTTTCTTTCTTAAAGAGTTGAATGTTCTCTGCAGAGCCGGTGCTGTAGATTTCTTTACAGATGTCTGACGTCCTTTTCTTACTAACTGGTTGAATGTTGGCATTCCATTTCACCTCCCGATTATTTTCTCCATGGTTTGCCATGGGGTAGCGCGGTTGCTATTGTCAAATTTAAATGCCGGGCAACAAAAAAACAGCGTTCCTGTTGCACGCCTGCTCATTATATCCCGTAAAAATGCGGCTGTCAAGGCATTTTACATGATTTTTTCTTTTTTTTACGAATTCCTGATTATTGCTTTTTGAAGGTACTCTGTTTATAATATTGAAAAGATTATTTCGCTGATGCTGATAATCATTTTTACTTTATTGCTTTACTTCTATATAATAAGAAAGGATTTCTCATCATGAAAGAAAAGCTGAATCCTGGCATTCTTTTGCTGGTCCTGACTGGTCTTCTCTTTATTGCCGGAATTTTCCTTGTCGAACTCAGAACTGCCCGGCAGATCTCCGATTACGAAGCCCAGCTGGACACCTTCATTCAGCAGGTGGATGCCAAAAAAGAAGAACTTGATAACGCCAGTTCCGCTTACGCTGATGCGATCCAGTCTCAGAAGGATCTTCTCAACTGGAAGAAACAACAGAATTCCGGTACACGTCAGACCGTGAGTGAACGCCTTCCTGAAGCAGAATCTGCTGATACACAGACCTCTGTTTTCAATCAGAATACTTCGCCCGAATACAATTCTTTCACTTCAGGGGGAAACAACGATACTGAAGACGAAATATCTGAGATCAACCCGCAGGATTCCGAAGATCTTTTCAGCGATCAATAACCTGTTGCACTTAAAAAGAAAGGATATCTTAATATGAATACCCCTAAACAGCAAAAACCTTTTTTTCTGTACATTATCATCAGCATTCTGGCTGTAGCAGTCATCGGACTTGGCGGACTGGCTCTGTATTCACTGAATGGTCTTGCCTCCCTCCAGTCCAAAGTCACTGAACTTCAGGATACCGTACAGGAAATGGCAGAAACATCCGCAAACCTCGTTGCTCAGTCCGATGAACTCAAGCAGCTCCAGGAACAAAATCAGCAGTCGTCTTCCGATACAGTTTCTGCTGAATCTGCAAGTCAGGAAGAAGGAACGCTTTCCCCATCCCACTCCTCCGAGACGGTCTCCTCTGAGACTACAACGGATGAAAGTCTGAACAATCTTCTTTCACAAGTCAGAACTCTTCTTCCGCAGGATAATGGAAACTGGTCCGTTTACGTCTGCAACCTTATGAAAGGCACCGAAGGCACGATCGACAATCAGCCGATGCAGGCTGCCAGCCTGATCAAGCTGTTCATTATGGGCACCGTTTACGAAAACTACGATCAGCTCTGCGAAACATACGATGCAGATACCCTGAACAGTTATCTCAATCCTATGATTACTGTTAGTGATAATGATGCTGCAAATACTCTCGTAAATATGCTCGGCGGCGGCGATGATTCTGCCGGCATGGATGTAGTCAATGCCTTTTGCCAGGCGCACGGATATACCAGTACTTCCATGGGCAGACTTCTTCTACACAGCAATGAAAATGGCGATAATTATACTTCCGTAAATGACTGCGGACATTTTCTCAAAGAGATCTACCAGATCAATGCAGGTACTGCTGAGAACCCAACTTTATCCCATGCCGATGCCATGTACTCTCTTCTCAAGATGCAGGAACGCCGCAACAAAATCCCGGCAGACATGCCGGAAGGTGTCAGCGTTGCAAACAAGACCGGCGAACTCGACAATGTTGAAAATGATGTTGGAATCATCTACAACACAACCAAAGGCATCGACCTGGTTGTATGCTTCATGTCTCAGAATCTGAGCAGTACCAGCAATGCGCAGGAAACGATTGCTCAGGATTCCCGTATGATCTACGGATACTACAACGAATAAAACGCATCACCCAAAGGCCATACGGTTTAAACAGATCGTATGGCTTTATTTTTATAAAAAAATCAGCTTTTTTCTTCCGAGGTTTCCCCGTCTGTATCTTCATAGGACATCTCCCATATATCAGCAAAAACCGCCAGCGGGCAGTCCGTAAGAAGACACATCAGTAAAAAGCACTCATACGGATTCACAATATAAATCTCACTCATTCCACATTTATGCAGAATCTTCTGTATTTCTTCAAGGAAATGATGATATCGATTATATGGATCATCATCCTGCATCTCCTGCGAAACAATAAAAAACTCCAACGTGATCAGATCAAAACGTTCCACCGGAAACTTATGATTCATGATGCTGTTGATCCGCTGTCTGCTGAACCGCTTCTGGCTGAAATGCTTCGCCAGAATAGACGCAGACATTTTTTTGAGATTTCCCATCTTATTTACAGGAATTCCACTGCAGATAACTTTTTCCACATCAGAATCCGTAATATCAGAAATATTCCACACTTTGTTGCGGTCTTTTTCCACTTCATCACCCTGATACATCCTGGCGATGATTTCCTTGGCATGAGTCAGAAGGCGCACAAATTCCTGAAATGCCTGACTCTTCTCTGACATCGGGTCATCCGCTCCAACCTTGACATAGGCCAGATACTTCAGAAGTTTCTCCTCATTGTCCAGGATCAATGCGCCTGAATATACCTTGGATGCCTCGGTGTAATCCGGATCAGGCTCCAGTTTCTCATAGGCTTTCTTAAGTTCTTCTGCCTTATGATAGCCAACTTGCATGGTATAACAATACCAGTAGATCACCTCATCCGGATTATGGAAATCAAAATCCTGCTCTCTCAGTACCCGTGTCAGAAAATCCGAAACATCCTCCGAACTCATACGAAGTCCAAAACCAAGCAAAAATACAGTCTCTCTCTTGACAGATGCCTGTGTCAGCCAGTTATTGACAAGAGATGTCAGTTTCGTTGATGTAGGATTCATTGATTTCGGTGTACAAGTCTCATGAAAAGACTCAATCACGATGTCTCTGTAAATATCCTGCGTTACTTCATTATAGGGTTCTTCGAGTCCTGCACGTTCATAAATATATCGCTTCAGGTGATCTCCAAAAGATACCAGTTCCATTTCTTTATATAAATAATGAAAAATAACATCAGCATCTTCGTCTTCAAACCCATCCAGACTGACGACCTGTCGGAATCTCTGTGCTGCTTTTCGTGTGAATTCAAAATCTTTGACAGAATCAAAAGCAACTGTCTGTTCAAAATCCAAATCCTGCATACGGTTTTTCATAGTCTGTCACCTTCATATTCTATAAAAAATAACTTAATAATTTTCTAAACCAGTTTTGTTCCTGCTCTGCAAGTTCGCAGAGTATTACTGTAATGTTGTCTCTGCCTCCTTTTTGGAGGGCCTGTTCTACCAGAAGTTCTGCTGTTTCCGCTACCGGAACTTCCCTTGCAAGAACAGCCGCGATCTCACTGTCAGTAAGCATATCTGTGATTCCATCTGAACATATGAGATACCGAGTCCCGATCACTGCCTCCTGTGCTGTGATCGTCGGCTCAAGTCCCATGCTTTCCTCCGGGATCCCAAGATACTGTGTCAGCGGCGGCTTGCCGAATCTTCCTCCCCCAAGGACATGATCCAGCGAAAGCTGATGTATCTGTCCTTCCGGCGAAACGCGGTAAATACGACTGTCACCCAGATTGCATGAATATACTTGGTCTGCCCCAAAAGCAAGAATTGCTGCAGTTGTTCCCATGCTGTTTATTTTATTTTCCTGTCCGTAATCACATACAGCACGGTTCATCTGGAAGCAGAGTTCATTCAGGAACTCTTCCGGATATTCTGAGATTTCTTTCTTTTTTTCTTTATAAAACTCACCACAGGATTCTGCTGCAAGGAATGCTGCCATTTCTCCACAGCTTTCGCCTCCCATTCCGTCAAATACGGCAAGAAGCGGAAAATCCTTCTGTTTTATCTTTCCGCTGCGGACATGACTCATTCCCTTGTTTTCTGAATCAAGACTCTCGCCACAGCACCAGAAATTGTCCTCATTATTATTCCGCACCTTACCTATGTGGCACGTATATGCATATTCAATCTGATACGCCATAGCCCTTCCTTTCTCAGGATGCAGATGTACTGTCAGCAGAGAGATTCAACTGAGCTTTGTACTCTTCCGCACGATCCCAGTATTTCTCTCCTCTTGTTACATACTCCTCACTGTCTGTCTCGTTATCATGACAACGGTTTTTGTCATCGATCCAGCGGATCAGCTTACCGTCCTCATAATAATATCTGTCTATTTTCTGCTCTCCGTCCTTCAGATCACTCAGCGTATTGTTATCAGCCCATATATAGGCAAAAAACAGTTCATCATTCCAGTAATAATATTCTTCATAATAACCATCTTCTGACAGATCCGGATAGATCAGTATCTTCATAACCTGCCAGTCTCCATTATCCCGCTGTTTCAGGTAACTGATCTTTCCTTCTTCTTCAGATCCAATCCAGCTGTAATCATTCAGATCATCGCTGATCTCTGTTGCCTGTGACTGAATTTTTTCCAGAGTCTCCTGAAGTTGTTTATTTTCTGCACTCTGAACCGTCTCTGTAACTGACTGCTTCAGACGCTGTAATTCTGCATTTTCTTTCAGAAGCCAGATAAAAACGCCCACAACAATACAAACTGCTATCACCATAATGACAGCAGCCGCAACAAGTGGCTCAAATTTCTGCTTTTTCTTTGCAGGTTTCCTTCGATGCTGTGGAGAACGGCTGATTCTTCTGCCTGTCCTTTTGTCTGTATTTCTCAGTACAACCGTTTCCTCAGGTTTCTCTTCTTCTGTAAAATTTCTGTCTGTTTCCGGAGAATCTGATATGATCTCCGGTTTTCTGATATCCGACAGTTCCGGCTGCCCAGGATATCGAACCTGCTCCAGTGCCATTCGAAATTCCTCAGCACTTTCATAACGATCATGGCGATCATAAGCACATGCTCTGAGAATCACGTCTGCAAAAGCCTCCCCTGCTTCTGCCGGCGGAGGCAGTTCCTCTCCTGCCATTCTCCTGTTCAGTGCCTCTTCCTTGTCCCGATACGTGATCAGCTGCTTCTTAAGGCTGATAAAAGGAAGTCTGTTATGGTTTCTTAATTTATAAAGTACAATTCCAAGGGAATAGATGTCTACTCTGGCATCATATGCCTCTCCTTTGTACATTTCCGGTGCCATATAAGAAAATGTACCCTTCTTAGATAACCCACTCATTGTCCGATCCAGTTCCCGGGCAATGCCAAAATCTCCCAGTTTGAACTCCCCAAATCTGGAAACAAAAATATTCTCAGGTTTAATGTCTCTGTGAATGATATTCTGGCACTGGCAGTATTCCAGTGCTTTACACAAATCGATTCCTAAATGTATCACATCATCTTCTGAAAGTGCGCGTCCGGCACAATAATCAAGAAAGCTGGTCAGATATTCCATTCGGATGTAAATATCCCATCCAATATCGTCCAGATATTCCACTACTTTATAATCCTCAACAGAGACTACATGAGAATTGCCTCGAAAATACTCCATCGTATTCACTTCCTGGATACATTCTTCTACCAGGCTGTGAAAATATTCCTTTACCGATTGTTCATCCGGATTTTCCGAACGAATACTGCTCAATTCTCCGGCATTCGAGGGAATCGTAATAACTTTGATCGCAGAATAAAAGGTCTTGCCCTGCTCTGTACGTTTTGCCTTATAGACCTTACCGAAGGATCCTTCACCGATCTTCTCCACGATCTTCCATTCCGGCCATACAGAAACCGGAAGTTGTTTGTCCATCTATCCTCCCTCCTCTCCTCTCGTAATATGATCTATATTTATTTGAATGTAATTCGTAACTGTTCAATAGCCTCACAGTTACATAACTTCTATTTTATTCTAAATCCTATATCTATATAAAAAACACTAAGTAACTCTATGTCTTTAAAACTCTGTATCTTTGAAACTTCCATCAGGAAGTGCTCTTAGTATAGCATGTCCACCCGCGTCTGTCTGTAGTTTTCGCTTTTCTTCCATCTTTTTTCACACAATCTTTATACTTTTCCTGCAAAAAGAAAAAAAGAAGCCCCAGATTTACTTTGATCATAAATCTGGAACTTCTTCTGTAGTTCATTTATTCTTCTGTTGTATCGATATCCTCATCGTCCAGAAGGATCTCATCCTCTGCATCATCAGAAACATCCTCTGCGGATTCTTCTTCCATTGTCAGCATTTCATCATCCTCTGGAAGTTCATCTACAGGCTCTTCTTCTGCCACAGGTGTTTCCTCCGGCATTCCTGTATCAAGCTGAATGTCTCTGTAACGTTTCAGACCAGTTCCGGCCGGGATCAGCTTACCAATGATAACGTTCTCTTTCAAACCTACCAGGTGGTCAACTTTACCCTTGATAGCAGCTTCTGTCAGGACTTTGGTTGTTTCCTGGAAGGACGCTGCTGACAGGAAGGAATCTGTTGCCAGGGAAGCCTTGGTAATACCAAGCATAACCTGTTTTCCTTCTGCCGGTGTCTTGCCTTCTTTTTCAAGTTTTTCGTTAACTTCTTCGAATTCAAGAACATCAACAAGTGTTCCCGGAAGGAATTCTGTATCTCCGTTTTCTTCGATACGGATCTTCTTCAGCATCTGGCGGACCAGAACCTCGATATGCTTATCACTGATTTCTACACCCTGGAGACGGTATACTCGCTGAACCTCACGGAGCATGTAATCCTGAACAGCACGAACACCCTTGATTCTCAAGATATCGTGTGGGTTTACACTACCTTCTGTCAGCTCATCACCAGCTTCAAGTACCTGTCCGTCTGTGATCTTGATACGGGATCCATAAGGGATCAGGTAAGTCTTGGAGTCGCCGTCTTCCGGATTGGTAACAATGATCTCACGTTTTTTCTTGGTATCGTTGATAACTGCAACACCAGGGATTTCTGTGATGATAGCAAGACCCTTAGGTTTTCTTGCCTCAAAAAGCTCCTCAACTCGAGGAAGACCCTGTGTGATATCTCCACCGGCTACACCACCACTATGGAATGTACGCATGGTAAGCTGTGTACCAGGCTCACCGATAGACTGTGCTGCGATGATACCAACAGATTCTCCAACCTGAACAGCTTCACCAGTTGCCATATTTGCACCGTAACATTTAGCGCAGACACCAACCTTGCACTTACAGGTCAGGATCGTACGGATCTTAACTTCTTCGATCGGACCACCGTTAGCGTTTACACCCTCACTCATGATACGTGCTGCACGTCTTGGTGTGATCATATGGTTTGCTTTAACAAGAACTTCACCATCTTTGTTTGTGATGGTCTCGCAGGAGAAACGTCCTGTGATACGTTCCTGAAGGTTCTCGATCTCTTCCTTGCCATCCATGAAGCCTTTGACATACATACCAGAGATCTCCGGTCTGTTTTCACAGCAGTCTGTTTCACGAACGATAAGTTCCTGAGATACGTCAACCATTCGTCTGGTCAGGTAACCAGAGTCGGCTGTACGAAGAGCGGTATCGGACATACCTTTACGAGCTCCATGCGCGGACATGAAGTATTCCAGTACTTCAAGACCTTCACGGAAGTTTGACTTGATAGGAAGCTCGATAGTGTGACCAGTTGTATCGGCCATCAGACCACGCATACCGGCAAGCTGTTTGATCTGCTTATCGGAACCACGGGCACCGGAGTCAGCCATCATGAAGATGTTGTTGTATTTATCAAGACCGTTCAGAAGGGCTTTGGTAAGCTCATCGTCAGTCTTCTTCCATGTCTCAACAACTTCTTTGTAACGCTCTTCTTCTGTAATAAGACCACGTTTGTAGTTCTTTGTGATCTTGTCAACGATATTCTGTGCGTTCTGGATCATCTCAGGTTTCTGAGGCGGCACAGTCATATCAGAAATGGATACTGTCATAGCTGCACGGGTAGAATATTTGTAACCCATAGCCTTGATGGAGTCGAGAACCTCTGCGGTCTTGGTAGCTCCGTGAGTGTTGATGACTTTCTCAAGGATCTGTTTCAGCTGTTTCTTACCTACCAGGAAATCAACCTCAAGAAGAAGTTCATTACCCGGAATGCTTCTGTCTACATATCCAAGGTCCTGCGGAAGAATTTCGTTGAACAGGAAACGTCCAAGTGTGGACTCTACAGTTCCTGTCAGCTCTCTTCCATCTGCCAGTTTTCTTGTGCAGCGTACATGGATTCTGGACTGTAATGTGATAACTTTATTTTCGTAAGCAAGGATTGCTTCGTTTACGCTCTTGAAGTATTTGCCTTCGCCCGGATTTCCTGGTCTCTCCTGTGTCAGATAGTAAATACCAAGGACCATATCCTGTGAAGGAACGGCTACCGGACCACCATCTGAAGGTTTCAGAAGGTTGTTTGGTGAAAGTAGAAGGAAACGGCACTCTGCCTGAGCTTCCTGGGAAAGCGGAAGATGAACAGCCATCTGGTCACCATCGAAGTCGGCGTTGAACGCGGTACAAACGAGCGGATGAAGTTTGATAGCTTTACCTTCTACAAGAATCGGCTCAAATGCCTGGATACCCAGACGATGCAGTGTAGGTGCACGGTTCAGCATAACAGGATGTTCTTTGATAACATCTTCCAGTACATCCCATACTTCCGGCTGAAGTTTCTCTACCATTTTCTTGGCATTCTTGATGTTGTGGGAAGTTCCGTTTGCAACAAGCTCTTTCATAACGAAAGGTTTGAAAAGCTCGATTGCCATTTCTTTCGGAAGACCACACTGATAGATCTTCAGTTCAGGTCCAACGACGATAACAGAACGTCCGGAATAGTCAACTCGTTTACCAAGAAGGTTCTGACGGAAACGTCCGGATTTACCTTTCAGCATGTCAGAAAGGGATTTGAGAGCTCTGTTTCCAGGTCCTGTTACCGGACGGCCACGACGACCATTGTCGATCAGCGCGTCTACTGCTTCCTGAAGCATACGTTTCTCATTACGAACAATGATATCCGGTGCTCCCAGTTCCAAAAGACGTTTCAGACGGTTGTTACGGTTGATGATTCTTCTGTACAGATCATTCAGGTCAGATGTTGCAAAACGTCCACCATCGAGCTGTACCATAGGACGAAGATCTGGCGGGATAACCGGGATTGCAGTCATGATCATCCACTCCGGACGGTTTCCGGATTCACGGAAAGATTCTACAACTTCCAGTCTCTTGATGATTCTGGCACGTTTCTGTCCAGTTGCATCTACCAGTTCTGTCTTGAGTTCCTCAGCATCTTTCTCAAGATCGATCGCTTTGAGAAGTTCCATAATAGATTCTGCACCCATTCCAACACGGAAATTGTATCCGTATGCTTCACGGGCATCCTGATATTCTTTCTCAGTGAGAACCTGTTTGTACTGAAGTCCGGAGTCAGCCGGATCCAGTACAATATAGTTTGCAAAGTATAAAACTTTTTCCAATGTTCTCGGAGACAGGTCAAGGATAAGTCCCATACGGGATGGGATTCCCTTGAAGTACCAGATATGGGATACCGGAGCTGCAAGCTCGATATGTCCCATACGCTCTCTTCGTACAGAAGATTTGGTTACTTCTACGCCGCATCGGTCGCAGACAACACCTTTATAGCGGATTTTTTTGTATTTACCGCAGTGGCACTCCCAGTCCTTGCTTGGTCCGAAAATTCTTTCACAGAAAAGACCGTCCTTCTCTGGTTTCAGAGTACGATAGTTGATGGTCTCCGGTTTTGTTACCTCACCTCTGGACCATTCTCTGATCTTCTCAGGGGACGCCAGTCCAATCTTGATGGCATCGAAAGTCATTGGCTGATATGTTTCATTGGTAGTTGTTGATTCTGCCATGTATTCTTTCCCCTTTCTTACTTGTCGTCATCATCATCATAGGAATCGTCGAAGTCCAGGAAATCCTCTTCGCCCTCATCCTCTTCTTCTACATCTACGAGTTCTTCGCCTTCAAATTCCTGTTTGGTATAACCATGTTTGCCGAAGGACTCTTCTTCTCTGTGATGTCTGCTGTCACCTTCGATTACGGAACGAAGATCTGTATCACCATAATCTACTGTTTCCAGAAGGTGTACTTCTGTATTGTCATCTTTGAGTACTTTGACATCAAGACCCAGAGACTGAAGTTCTTTGAGAAGTACCTTGAAGGATTCCGGAATACCCGGCTCAGGGATATTGTCACCCTTGATGATCGCTTCATAGGTCTTAACACGTCCTACAACATCGTCGGACTTCACTGTCAGGATCTCCTGCAGTGTGTAGGAAGCACCATATGCCTCCAGAGCCCAAACCTCCATCTCTCCGAAACGCTGTCCACCGAACTGAGCTTTACCACCCAGAGGCTGCTGTGTTACGAGGGAGTATGGACCAGTTGAACGTGCATGGATCTTATCATCTACCAGATGATGCAGTTTCAGGTAATGCATGTGACCGATAGTTACACGTCCATCGAAGTACTCACCGGTACGTCCGTCACGAAGCTGAACTTTACCATCTCTGGAAATCGGAACACCTTTCCACAGTTCTCTGTGGTCTTTGTGCTCATCAAGATATTCCATAACGTCAGGAGCAAGTACATCCTGATATTTTGCACGGAATTCTTCAAAATCTTCAATATTTACATAATCATTTGCCAGTTCCAGTGTATCCTGGATATCAACCTCGCTCGCACCATCGAATACAGGTGTGGAAACATTGAATCCAAGTGCCTTGGCTGCAAGACTTAAGTGGATCTCCAGGACCTGTCCGATATTCATACGGGAAGGTACACCCAGAGGGTTCAGCACGATGTCAAGTGGACGGCCATTTGGAAGGAATGGCATATCTTCAACTGGAAGTACACGGGAAACGACACCCTTGTTACCATGACGACCAGCCATCTTATCGCCAACAGAAATCTTACGTTTCTGAGCGATATAAATACGAACAGACTGATTTACTCCAGGAGACAGCTCATCGCCGTTCTCTCTTGTAAATACTTTGGCATCTACAACAATACCATATTCTCCGTGAGGAACCTTAAGGGAAGTATCACGAACTTCTCTTGCTTTCTCACCAAAGATTGCACGAAGAAGACGCTCTTCTGCTGTCAGTTCTGTCTCTCCCTTAGGAGTAACTTTACCAACGAGGATATCACCGGCACGAACCTCTGCACCGATACGGATGATACCACGCTCATCCAGATCCTTGAGTGCATCATCGCCAACACCCGGAACATCTCTTGTGATCTCTTCCGGTCCAAGTTTGGTATCACGGGCTTCTGCTTCATATTCCTCCATATGAATAGAAGTATATACATCGTTCTGTACAAGTCTTTCGCTTAACAGAACGGCATCCTCGTAGTTGTAACCTTCCCAGGTCATGAATCCGATCAGCGGGTTCTTACCAAGAGCCAGCTCGCCGTTTGCGGTAGACGGACCATCAGCGATAACCTGTCCAGCCTCTACATGCTCGCCCTGGAACACGATCGGTTTCTGGTTATAGCAGTTACTCTGGTTACTACGAAGGAATTTGGTAAGATGATAATCATCTTTTGTTCCATCATCATTCTTGATGCTGATATCTGTAGAAGTAGAACGAAGAACAGTACCGGACTTCTTGGCTACAACACAAACACCAGAGTCAACAGCAGTCTTGGTCTCCATACCAGTTCCAACAACAGGAGCTTCTGTTGTAAGAAGCGGAACGGCCTGACGCTGCATGTTTGATCCCATCAGCGCACGGTTAGCATCGTCGTTCTGCAGGAACGGGATCAGTGCAGTAGCGACGGAGAATACCATCTTAGGAGATACGTCCATGTAGTCAAACATGTGTTTCTCGTATTCCTGTGTCTCTTCACGGAAACGACCGGATACGTTCTTGTGCATGAAATGACCTTCTTCATCGAGAGGCTCATTCGCCTGTGCTACATGGTAATTATCTTCCTCATCTGCTGTCATATAAACAACTTCATCTGTTACGACCGGGTTAGCCGGATCAGACTTGTCAATTCTGCGGTATGGTGCCTCAATGAAACCATACTCATTGATTTTTGCATAGGATGCAAGAGAGTTGATCAGACCGATGTTAGGACCCTCAGGAGTCTCGATCGGGCACATACGTCCATAGTGAGAGTAGTGGACATCTCGAACCTCGAATCCGGCTCTGTCTCGTGACAGACCGCCAGGTCCCAGTGCGGAAAGACGTCTCTTATGAGTCAGCTCACCAAGAGGGTTGTTCTGATCCATGAACTGTGACAGCTGTGAAGAACCGAAGAACTCCTTAACTGCTGCTGTTACAGGTTTGATATTGATCAGGGACTGCGGAGAAACGCTCTCTGTGTCCTGAGTTGTCATACGCTCACGTACAACTCTTTCCAGTCTGGAGAGACCAATGCGGTACTGGTTCTGAAGAAGTTCTCCAACAGAACGGATACGACGGTTACCCAGATGGTCGATATCATCGTCATTACCAATGCCATATTCCAGATGCATATTGTAGTTGATAGAAGCAAAAATGTCTTCTTTTGTGATATGCTTCGGAATAAGATCATGGATATCTCTGACGATTGCAGCCTTGATATCCTCAAGGTTATCATTTTCTTCCAGAATTTTCTCAAGGACAGGGTAATATACTAATTCTGTAACACCCAGTTCCTTTGGATTGCAGTCAAGATCTACATATGATGTAAGATCTACCATCATATTGGAAAGAACTTTGATCTTGCGCTCCTCGCCCTGGATCCATACATATGGAACAGCAGCGTTCTGAATCTGATCTGCAAGTTCAATTGTAACGTTAGTACCTTCCTCTGCCAGAATCTCTCCTGTAGATGGATCTACAACAGCTTCTGCCAGCTTGTGGCCTGCGATACGTTTATTGAAATGAAGTTTCTTATTAAATTTATAACGTCCGACCTTGGCAAGATCATATCTTCTCGGGTCGAAGAACATTGCCATGATAAGGCTCTCTGCGCTCTCTACTGCCAGCGGCTCACCTGGACGGATCTTCTTGTAAAGTTCCAGAAGACCTTCCTGGTAGTTTGTAGAAGTATCCTTGCCAAAACTTGCGAGGATCTTCGGCTCTTCACCAAATAAGTCAACAATTTCTGCATTGGTGCCGACACCAAGGGCACGAATCAGCACAGTGATCGGAACCTTACGGGTTCTGTCCACACGTACATAGAAGATATCGTTGGAATCAGTTTCGTATTCCAGCCATGCTCCTCTGTTCGGGATGACGGTGCTGGAAAATAATCTCTTACCAATTTTATCATGTGCAATTGCATAATAAATACCAGGGGAACGCACCAGCTGGCTGACAATAACACGCTCTGCACCATTAATAACAAAAGTACCTGTTTCTGTCATTAACGGAAGATCTCCCATAAAGATCTCGTGTTCGTTGATTTCCTCTGTTTCTTTATTTATCAGTCGCACGCGAACCTTCAAAGGTGCCGCGTAAGTTACATCACGTTCTTTGCACTGCTCAATGTTATATTTTGCATCTTTTGCGTCATACGTGAAATCGATGAATTCCAGGCTGAACTTTCCGCCATAATCCGCGATCGGAGAAATATCATCAAACACTTCTTTGAGGCCCTCATCGAGAAACCACTTATAGGAATCTTTCTGGACTTCAATCAAATTCGGCATTTCCAGAACTTCTTTTTGTCTCTGGTAGCTCATGCGCATGCTTTTTCCAGTTTTTACAGAACGAATTCTGTTTTTTTCCATTGACGTTTCACCCCTGTTTTTTTTATTTATTTTACAACACGACCCTGTTTACGGTTTGAGATAAACAGGCATATCTTGCCATAATATAGCATTCTTCACTATAGCATAGCAAAATCAAGCTGTCAACAACTTTTTTAATTTTTTACACAAAAATTTAGGGACACCATCAGGTGTCCCCGCATCACTTATTTCTTTAACAGAATTATTTAAGAGTGATCTTAGCGCCTTCTGCTTCAAGTTTTGTTTTGATGTCTTCAGCTTCAGCTTTGGATGCGCCTTCTTTAACAACCTTCGGAGCACCGTCAACTACTGCTTTAGCTTCTTTCAGTCCAAGACCGGTAACTTCACGAACAACTTTGATAACTTTAACTTTGTTCGGTCCAACTTCTGT
Source organism: Blautia intestinihominis (assembly GCF_040096655.1). NCBI lineage: Bacteria > Bacillati > Bacillota > Clostridia > Lachnospirales > Lachnospiraceae > Blautia > Blautia intestinihominis. The sequence goes on from NZ_JBBMEI010000018.1 coordinate 19,401, forward strand.
AAGTTCTACGTCGAACTCATCTTTCTCTTCTGCTGCTTCAGCGCCTGCTCCAGCTGCTGCAACTACAACACCTGCTGCTGCGGATACACCGAACTCTTCTTCGCAAGCTTTTACGAGATCATTTAATTCTAATACAGATAATTCTTTGATTGCTGCAATAAATTCTTCTGTTGTTAATTTTGCCATTTTAATTTCCTCCATTTATTATATTTTATTATTATTTTAGGATTATTCTGCTGCTGCCTCTGTATCAGCGCCACCCTGTGCCTCAGCGATCTGATTAAGCACACGAGCGAAGTTTGTGATAGGAGACTGGATGCTTCCAAGAAGTTTTCCAAGAAGTTCTTCTCTGGACGGAACCTGGGACAGAGCCTGGATTCCAGCCTGATCGTTGTAGTTTCCTTCAACTACACCAGCGATCAGCTCAAGAGCTGGGAACTGCTTTGCGTATTTAGCAAGGATTCTTGCCGGTGCTGTAGCATCTGTTGCAGAAATTGCAATAGCATTAGTTCCTTCCAGATGCTGGCTAAGTTCTTCACAATCAGTACCTGCGAATGCACGTTTCATCATTGTGTTTTTGTAAACTTTGTACTGAACACCAGCTTCTCTTAACTCTTTACGCAGAATTGTATCCTGTTCAACTGTAAGACCACTGTAGTTAACAAGTACTACTGCCTGTGCGTCTTTAATGCTGTTTGCGATTTCTTCTACGATTGGTTGTTTCAGTTCTACTTTTGCCATAAATGGTACACCTCCTTATAGATTTATACCGCCGCGTCATAAAAAAAGCCTTACTGCATAACGACAGTAAGGTCTCATGTAATCTCATATAGAATACTAAGTCCTCGGTAGGCGTTGTGATCCTTATGCCTTACGGCACCTACTGTCTTCGGCAGCGTTCTGTGATAGAATAGCATATCCTTTTTTATATGTCAAGTATTTTTTTAGCAAAATAGCAAAATATTTTGTCAGTCGAAAAATGTTTAAATTTTATTAATATTATGTTATAATTATGTTACTTATAAAACTTTAACCACAGATTATATTGGAGGAATTATGAAAATCAAATCACATACATCTGATTCATCCTTTTCCTGGATCAACGGAAACCTCTCTGTTTATATTTCAGCTCTTTCCTCTACGAAAGTGACTTTGAAATTCGCAGACTTTTCTGCCGGAGCTTTTTCTTCTTATCGTTTCCTTGCACGGAATCCTAAGACAAAAGAAGATATTTCCATTCCTTTTGCGCAGATTGATCCCTGTACATTCCAGTTGGACCTGCTGCCTTTTCAGGAATATTTCCAGTTCAAACGACATTCGGAGTTTATTCTCACTTTAAGCTGTGTAGCTTCTGATAACAGCCATACCTTATATGCTCTCCGTCCGGATAATAATTTTAATAAGAAATATCACATTTTTGCCAAAGATATTTATTTCCCGGAAGATACTTCTTCTGAGCCTGCAGAATATATCGGTATATTTACTGCCAGATTAGATAATCTTCTTATTATAGATTTATGCAGCCGGACATATTTTATGGAAAATCTTCTGACCTGTGCCTACCACAGTCTTAAGATGAGCCATGGAGTTCTCCGGATATCTTTCGACCTTGAAAAAAGCAGGCACAAATATATAAAAACCGGACTTTTTTTCCGAAGCAAGCTTGCCGAAGATGCCGTAACTTATGATTTCACCACCAAAAGCATAAAATCCAACGGAAATCTTCAGCGAATAACCGTTTCCCTGAACCTTCGCTCTATTGAATGGAAGAGCCTGTACTGGGATATTTTTGTTCTGGTTCGAAATGCAGATACCGGAGATGTTTCCAGAATTCCGATTTTTATGACCGCTCTGCAGCGAATGCAGCAAAAATTCCTTTCCAATGTTGCCTACAAGACAGACGAGAATTTTTACTTTTATCCATATTATACAAGTAAACAGACTCTCGCATTTGTAAACCGTCAGAGAGAAAAATATGACGGCATGGATATCATCTTCAAGGAATTCCTCTCCGTTTTCCTTTATCGTGTCGCCAGACCTTACTGGAAACGGAAGCACATCTGCCTGGTATGCGAGAAATTTTCTTCCATGGCACAGGACAATGGTTATTACTTTTTCAAACACTGCATGGAACAGGACGAGGAAGCTTTCCTTAATAAAAAAATCTACTATATCATAGATAAGGATTCTCCGGACCGTTCCAAAGTGGAACCTTATAAGAACCGGATTCTGGATTTTATGTCCATCCGGCACATGGTTTATCTGCTCGCGGCAGATCTTATCGTCAGCTCCGATTCCAGATACCATACCTATGCCATGCAGTCCCGCCACAGTATTTTTAACCGTTATATCAAAAAAATTCCTTTTGTCTTCCTCCAGCATGGAGTTATCGCTCTGAAACGTGTTGATAACTTCTACGGCAAAGGCAAAAAGGGTGGCTGCGATCTCTTCGTCGTATCCACCAACAAGGAAAAACAGACAATTGTTGAGAATTTTGAATATGAACCTGACGAAGTCATCAACACCGGACTTCCACGATGGGATGTACTCAAAGATAAATCCCAGGGCAAACGTGAAATTCTGATCATGCCAACCTGGAGAAACTGGCTGGATTCCGTACCGGATAAAGATTTCGAAGAAAGTGATTATTTCCGCCATTATATGGGGCTCCTGAATTCTGAACGTCTGAATCAGATTCTGGAAAAATATGATCTTGAAGTCAACTTCTATCTGCATGCAAAATTTCAGGAATATGCAGATACCTTCAAATCAATCAGTAAACGGATCCATCTGATCTCTTTTGGTGAAGTTGCCGTAAATGAAATGCTGATGCGCTGCCGTATGCTTATCACGGATTATTCCAGTGTATGTTGGGATATTCTTTATCAGGATAAACCAAGTCTGTTTTATCAGTTTGATATTGAGAAATACAACGAAGCACATGGAAGTTATATTGATATGGAAACAGAACTTTTTGGCGACAGGGCAGCAACTCAGGAACAGCTTCTTGACTATCTGGAAGAAACCGTACAAAATGACTTCCACTTAAAACCGGAATACGAAAAAATGCGCGGAGAATATCTCCAGTTTAAGGATCACGAACACAGCAGACATATCTGCGAGGAAATCAAAAAAAGATTCCATTAAAATAGCAAACGCAGTAACCGGAACCTGATTTATTTCAGATTCGGTACTGCGTTTTTTATCTGTTTTATAAAGTACGATCTGCCCAGCTTATGATGCTGTTACTGATCCATGCAGAAAATTTATCAAATCGTATGATTTTCTGCACAACGCCAAGTAAAATAGAAAGTGCGAGACTCACAACCAGGATAAACAGCCATATCACTGCCGCATGTCCAAGAGAATAGGTAGGATCTCTCAGCCATACTGCTCTTATAAATGTATGGATATAAAAAATATTTGCAGAATGTTTTCCTATAAACTGCAGAATCTGGCGAATCCCCGGAATTCCGATCACAAACTCATAAGACCAGTAAACGATCAGCACCGGAATCACACCGTTGAGTGCAAATTCAAAATGATCAATTCCCCACTGCGTATTAAACATTTTGCAGAGGACATACAATGCACCTGTGCTCAAAATAAATTTCAGCAGTTTATTTAATACTGCGTTTTTTACAATATGAAATTCTCTGAGCCTTTCCAAAACATTCTGATCTGCAAAGCAGACTGCCAGCGGAGCTACAAGTAAATACTTTGTAAGATGCACATGCTTTTCCAGCATAAAGCTTCCGATGAGCAGAAACATGAAGACCATCAGCCACCCGTACCGCTTATAAAATCTGACCAGAAAAGGCATAAAAAAGATCAGCAGAATCTCAAGACTCAAATACCACCAGGTATTGATCTGCATCTGCGTCCCAAAGAGATGTCCCAACCCGAGGAAATCCATTCCGGCATTGATCAGATTAATCGGAAATCCATCACTGTAGCGGGATGTATGTGTCAGGTAAGTTACCCCCATGCAGAACAGAAATGGCAGGGTAAAAGAAAGCACAAGTTTCACATACCGTTTCAGAACAAACAATGTTGCCTCATGTCCTGTAAACTCATATTCATGATACTGGGCTTTCATCGACAGAGTAAGACCATACACTGACAGGAATGCAAAAATTCCAACGCACTGAACCATCACACGGCAGACTGCCATTGCCTTTGCCTCCGACAGCGGCCAGAAGCTTACCGGATACCCATACAGCCGGCTTTTTATTGAAAAGCCATGATAAAGAATCAAAAATATAATCGCAATTCCTTTCACCGCAGCCGTATCTGCTTTGGTAAATTTAAATTTTCTCTCCATTTACGTTTCCTCATAAATTTTTGTTATCACTGTGTATTGTTTCATTCTATCTCAGGTTCTTATCGATTGTCAATCAAAGGAATATCACAATTCCACCGGACAAAACCCATTGCAAATCTTTCCTCCGTTCTGTATAATTTCTGTAACTATAATAAAAACATCACAAGGACAGGAAGTTTTTCATGGAACATTCATTACATGTAACCCATATAAAAATAAAAAGATCACAGCTTTATCTCACAATACAGCTCCCCAGACCGGATATGAAGATTCAGGCAGAACTTTTTTATCAGAATTCTTCACAAAATTTCCGGCATCAGCTCCGCTGTGTTTCCAAAAATCCACAGAACCTGATCTTTCAGATCGATGTCTCTGTTCTGGAACCTGGTGAAAACGACTGGAACCTGCGGCTGTATTCAGACGACTGTCCAGACTCCTGGATGCCTGTTATTGGCAGCCGTCTTCGCATGCAGCTTATTCTCGGCAGCTACTCTGTAAAAAAAGACACATGTCTGTTTTTCCCGATGGGGAGTACCGGGCATCGTTTTATCCTGCGGAGCCGTCCACTGCGGTCATACGACAGTCCTCTTTTTCATTTTAAAGAACTCGCCGCTTTTGGTCTTGGCAAACTGATGAACCCACTCTTTAAGAAACGGCATATCTGGCTGATCTATGAAAAATACTGTATTTCTGCTCAGGACAATGGTTTTTATTTTTTCCAGTATTGTATGAAACATCTTCCAGCAGAAGAAAAGAAAAACATTTTCTTTATATTGGACAAATCTTCCCCACAATGGAAGGCCACACGGAAGTATCGTTCCAATGTCATTCCATTCCTGAGTTTCTGCCATCTTCTGTACCTCATGACAGCCCGGCTGTATATTGCTTCTGACAGCCGGCTTCATGCCTTTGCGTGGAAACCGATGCCAAACCTTATCTCCCGGGAGATCAACAAACATGATATTTATTTTCTCCAGCACGGTGTTCTGGCATTGAAGCGGGTAGAGAATCTTTTTGGAGCCAGCGGCACAAGTTCCATGACTTATTTCACAGCTTCTTCCGAAATGGAAAAAGCGATCATCGAGCAGGACTTCGGATACAGACCAGAACAGATCCCTGTGACCGGTCTCAGCCGCTGGGATGTTCTGAAAGACAGATCAGATCTTTCGCATCCTTCCATCCTTGTTATGCCAACATGGCGAAGCTGGCTGGAAGACCAGAGTGATGAAACCTTCCGGCAGAGCAGTTATTACAGAGAATATGCTGCCCTTCTGAATGATCCGAAACTCCGGGAATTTCTGCATCAGACGCATACCGAACTGATCTTTTATATCCATCCGAAACTCCGGGAGTACATCTCTGCTTTTCATGCAGATGATCCGCTGATAAGGCTGATCCCATTTGGCAGTGTTCCGCTGAACCAACTTATTATGAAATGTTCCATGCTGATCACCGATTATTCCAGTGTATCGTGGGATGTTTATTATCTTGGCAAACCGATACTTTTTTATCAGTTTGATCTGGACAAATACAATGAAACAAATGGAAGCTATATCGACATGGAAAAAGATCTCTTCGGCGAACGCTGCCTTACCAGAGAGGAACTGCTTCCGAAGATTCACGAATACTATGAAAATGGTTTTAAAGAAAAGACTGCATACGCAGAAATGCGAAAGAAATATCTCGCTTATCACGACCACAACAATCGCAGACGAACTTATGAATTTATAAAAGACCAGGGCTATTAACGCCCCGGTCTTTCTTCTTATCCTATCAATTCTGTTAATACTTTTATGAAAAAGATCACGATCACAACCACGATGATCGGCTTAACGATCTTGCTTCCATTACTTGTAAAGCAATGGCTTCCCAGATAATTTCCTATCATATTACAGCACCCTGCTGCAAGTCCCAGCGGAATATACGCAGCCCCGTTGAACAGAAATACTGCAAGTGCCGAAATGTTTGTAGTCAGGTTGATCGCTTTTGTTGTCCCTGCCGCATCATGCAGAGAAAGATGACAAAAAGCTGTAAAAAGCAGCATCAGGAATGTGCCTGTTCCCGGTCCATAGATTCCGTCATAAATTCCAACTGCAAATGCGATAACGATACATTTCATGATCAGATTCGGAGTTACTTTATCTACCACTTCGTAATCTGGATTTTCCTGTAGTGCTTTGCTTCGAAGCACATAAAAAAGAATGATCGGCAGCACGATCAGCATGGCGATCTTCAGTACTTTCTCATCAATCATCAGTGTGATCTTTGCCCCAAGTGCAGATCCTATAAAGGCCGCTACAATGGATGGTGCACAGATCTTCCATTTCATAAATCCCTGACGCAGATAATAAAAAGATGATACTGCTGTTCCCATACTGCTGCTGATCTTATTTGTTGCGATCGCTGTATGCACCGGCAGACCTACGATCATATAGGCCGGAAGTGAGATCAGTCCGCCTCCGCCTGCGATCGAATCCACAAAACCTGCCAGAAATACAAAAAAGCATACAACCAGATAGACTAAAACAATGTGTTCTCCCATAACTCTCCCCTTATTCCTTGTTTATTTTATCTCTCAGAAATCAGAGTAGGACGCAGCATCTGCACATACTCTTCATCCAGAACTTCTCTCAGAAAATCCACATACTCCTGAAAAGACAGTTCCCCATCCGGTGTGAGGATTTCAAAATCTGTATGATATACATTCGCAGACAGCCCGGTCTCTTTCAGACCATTTCTCAGGTAAAAAGCCTTTCTCCTTCTACGTTCCTCTGCATTATCGGCCTGTTCATCCTGTGTCTCGATCTCAAAGATATATTTCTTATTCTCAAAATGTGCAAGCAGGACTTCCAGTCCCTTACTTCCATAGCCGCAGCTCCGCTTCTCCGGTGTTATCGCATAGTAATCCAGAAGCGCACGATCCCCGCTGATCATATTGATGGCAAGTCCTACAAACTCATCTCCATCCACCATCGCAAGCATTTCCATTTTGCCGTCATCGACAAGCTGTTCCATTACATGCAGCGGCTTTTTTTCCTGCTCCGGAAATGCATTGTCATACAATTCATAAAGCTGTGCTTTGTATCCCGCTCCCTCATCTGCGATATTTATTAGTTTCATAGTTTTCCGACTCCTGTCTGTTAATTGCTGATCATATCCGGCCAGGAAAGGATCTCCGCTGAAATCTCCGCTTCATAATCTCCTTCAATATCCTGGCTTCTTCCAGCCTCATAAATATTGGTCTCTGCTCCCCAGACTCCATCATGATATTCCCACACATGGAATTTCAGGCCGCGGAACATAAAATCAAGGCTCCCGCATCCGTCTTCTTCTGTGTATTCATATTTGATATTCTTTTTTTCCAATGCATCCTGTACTTTTTGTAATCGCATTTCTCTTCCCCCCAACTGTTTATCTGCAAAACTGACTACTATTATATGCAAAATACGCCTGAAAAGCAAGTTTATCTACTTGCAGATAGATCCGGAATGCTTTATGATAGTAAAAGACTAAAAAAATACGAGGAAGTGTACAGCTATGACTACAAAGATAGTTTTTCATGGAAGTGACATAGAAAAAATATGTGAGTACTATCATTTAAATAAAGAAGATATCGTAAAATTCGGTGCCAATGTCAATCCGCTTGGACTCTCATCCAAAGTCAGGGATGCACTGGCTTCAAATATTGACCTTTTTTCTTCCTATCCGGATCGAAATTATACTTCTCTTCGAAATACAATTTCTGAATACTGCAATATTCCGGCTGACTTTATCCTCCCGGGAAATGGATCCAGCGAGCTGATCTCTCTGTTGATCCAGGAAAGAGCTCCGAAGCATACCCTGATCCTGGGACCAACTTATTCCGAATACTCCCGTGAACTTTCTTTCTCCGGAAGCACACAGGAATATTATCATCTTCAGGAAGAACGGGATTTTTGCCTGGATATTGATGATCTCTGCAAGACGCTCGAAAATGGTTACGATTTCCTTATTCTCTGTAATCCTAACAACCCGACTTCCTCTGCGATTACCCAGAATGAACTCCGTAAACTGATCGCTTTCTGTGCTAAGCATAATATTTTCGTGATGATCGATGAAACTTATGTAGAATTTGCACCGGATATCAATGAGATCACCGCAGTTCCGCTTACACAGGAATTTACGAATCTCATGGTTCTGCGTGGCGTTTCCAAATTCTATGCCGCACCGGGAATGCGTCTTGGCTACGGTGTCACCGGAAATATGGATTTTCTCGCCAAAATGAGAGAGAAACAGACACCATGGTCCCTCAACAGTCTTGGTGCCTATGCCGGAGAATTAATGTTCAAAGATCAGGAGTATATCCAGAAGACCAGAAATCTGATTCTTTCTGAAAGGGACAAACTTTACAAAGAACTGAAAGAACTCCCAACATACAAAGTTTATCCTGCGTATGCAAACTTTATCCTGCTCAAGATCCAGAAACCGGGACTTACTTCTTCCGATGCCTTCGAAGCCTGCATCAAAGAAGGGCTCATGATCCGTGACTGTGCTTCTTTCCAGTGCCTTGACGGAGAATTCATCCGCTTCTGCATCATGATGCCAGAAGATAATACACGTTTACTTAACGTATTAAAGCAGCTGTGATCCAGCTGCTTTTGTCTTATTCTCTACTCTCTTTTGCCTTTCGTTTCTCTATCATTTTCCACACAGTTTTACAGAGTTTTGGTTCCTGGATCACAAAGTGGATCGTTGGATTTTTTGTTTTGGAAAGCATAATCCAATTTTCATCCATAATGGATACCTGAAGATTTCTGAATTTTGGTGCAGAATTTTCGATCAGAATATAATTTGTATGGCTGGCAGCAAAATTTCTCGTTTCTTCAAGATGTTTTTTGTATAAATCTGCAGAATACCATAATTCCTGACCGCCAAAGATACCTGCCAGCGGGATAAAACAGAATTGAATATTCGTCTCCTCCTGCACGGCAACTTCATTTTCCATTTCACTGTGTTTCAAAATATCTTCCACCCTTGTTTTCTGGTTCAGATAATAATACTTCAGCTCTCTTATAAATTCAGAAGAAAAATAGTTTTCGGAAATGATCTCATCTAAAGTCGCTTCTGACATTGTGTATAAGGGCAGTGACGGAAGGATATTTCTCCGTTTTCCCTGCTCCTTCTGATCTTCCAGCAGAAACCTGGAAAATTCCTGTTTATTTTCTTCTCTGTACACTTTCATCAGGACATTTGCCCTTGAGATCAGATTTCGGATCTGTTTATTGTAATAAGCCACTTCCTCTTTCTTTTCTGTCACATAGTATTTGCTGTCTTCATCGAAGCCCCTGACCGCACCTTCGCGCAGCGCAACTGCACCTGAAACTCTGATCCCGTTACAAAAATTATTTCTCCGGCTCTGATAAAGACAATAAGACTCCATCTGTCCCGCCATATAAACCGGAATCCATTTTTCCATCCCAAGAAGAAGTTCATGGAGCGATCTGCTCATATTATGGATAACTACCAGTTTCAAACCTTTTTTCTGCAGAAGCATAATCCCCTCGATCCATCGATTACAAAATTCCGGATTTCCGAAGATATTTTCAACAGGCATATCGCTGTAATGAATTGACGGCTCCATAGATTCCGAAGCCAGCGTCAGCCTGATAAAATTCATTTCTGCCTTCATCATTCCTTCTTTTCCATAATATATTTTTCGTGTCGTAAAAGGGAGGGTCACATAGGACTCTCCCGATTTATCAATCTTATGCAGGCATTCATTCAGATCAAACTCATCTATTTTTCGTAAAAATATATCTGTCGGATCAACCAGTGGATCTTCTCCGGTGCACAGCCATTCCTCCAGTGCTTTTACAGCTTCTTCATCGTTTCTGATCTTATCCTTCTCAACTCCCAGTAACTGCCGGATCCCTGTACGGTCCGCAATATGATGTTCCAGAATATATGCCGCGACCTTTCCTGCAAAATCCTCCGGATCTGCCGGTCGCCTCTGTCCGCTCTTGATTCTCTGAATATAGGAAGGTTCGTAATACAGCTCCTTTGTCATCTTGCTGACTTTGATCTCAAGCGTATCGATCAGCATATTCAGATTTTTGCGAAATCTCTCATAGTCAAATGAAGTTATTTCCAGCTGCTTCTCAAGTATCTTATAAAAGTTTTCTCTGGAAAATCCAGTATATTTTTTTCTGTTACTTAAAATCTGCAACCCATCGAGTATTTTTTCTAACTGTTCACTTCTCTGCTCCGGAACTCTTTTTCCTGAAACATAGCGATTTACCGTACTGGCCGGCAGATTTCCCGCCTCAGCAAGTTCTTTCTGTGTACAGTTCATTTCGTCCAGGCTCTTTCTCAGTTCTTCATGAAACATCATAAGTGTACCTTCCTGCCAATGCTTTTTTGCACTTTTGTTATTTTATGGTGCATTATAGTATAAAAATATAAACCACGCTTATATTTAGTACAAATATTTCTATATACGCAACATTATCTCACCATATGCAGATACTTTTCCTTCGTAGCAAGTCCCCCACGGATATGACGCTCCTGCTTGTTTACATCGAGGACCTTCCTCACTTCCATTGCCAAGGATGGATTGATCATTCTGAGACGTTCTGCACAGTCTTTGTGCACCGTACTCTTGCTTATCCCAAATTTTTTCGCCGCCTGCCGCACCGTTGCCCTGGTCTCAATTATGTAACATGCTACTTCCACTGCCCGCTCTTCAATATAATCTTTCAAAGGAAAATCCCCCGAAGACACTGTTTTTATAGTGTATGCGGGGGATTCTTGTAAACATTCCTTATTCTTTTAATTCAGTGAGATCTCATCGATCAGCTTCAGTTCTTCTTTCGTAAATGGTGTACAGCTGATCGCTTTTACATTGTCAAGGATCTGCTGCGGTTTGGATGCACCGATCAGTACACTGGTCACTTCCTTCTGCTGAAGGAGCCATCCAAGAGCCATGTCTGCAAGTTTCTCGCCACGCTGTGCTGCCAGATCGTTCAACTTACGGATCTGATCAAGTCTGTGTTCGTCAAGAGCGCTTTCCTTAAGGAATCTTCCGTCTGTACGGATACGGCTGTCTTCCGGAATGCCATTCAGATAACGGTCAGTGAGCTGTCCCTGCGCAAGCGGGCTGAATGTGATGAGTCCTTTCTTGAGGATGCCGGTTGTTTTCTTAAGTCCGTTCTTTTCTACCGTTCTGTCAAAGATAGAATAACGGTTCTGGTTGATCACAAACGGGCAGCGCAGGTCTTTGAGGATGGCAGCCGCCTCACTGAGTGTTTTGCCATCGTAGTTGGAAAGTCCGACATAAAGTGCCTTACCGCTCTGAACAGCACTTGCCAGTGCTCCCATTGTTTCCTCCAGCGGGGTATCCGGATCCATTCTGTGATGATAAAAAATATCCACATATTCCAGTCCCATACGTTTCAGGCTCTGGTCCAGGCTCGCAAGAAGATACTTGCGGCTCCCCCAGTTTCCGTAAGGACCATCCCACATTTCATAACCGGCTTTTGTCGTAATGATCAGCTCATCACGGTAAATTCCCAGGTCTTCCTTAAGGATCTTGCCAAAATTCTTCTCCGCACTTCCCGGCTCCGGTCCATAATTATTCGCCAGATCAAACTGTGTGATCCCATTATCAAATGCTGTAAAACAAAGCTGCTTCATATTTTCGAAATTCGCAGTATCCCCAAAATTATGCCACAACCCCAGTGACACCTTCGGCAGCATCAGCCCACTGTTCCCGCAGTGACTGTATTCCATAGTTGTATATCTGTCTTTTGATGCAGTGTACATGATTTTTACCTCCCAATATGCGCATATATTTTATTGCTTTTATAGAAGATTATCACTTCAAGTACACTTGAAGTCAAGAAGTTTTCACTCAATTCACATGATTCATCTCAGGCTCTTCAGATATACCTTCTGTTCCGGTGTTATCCGGTAGCTTTCGACGGCTTTCTGGATTGTCTTCCTGTGTACCCATTCCGGGAGACGCCGTTCTTCCAGATAGGGAATGGTCGCTTCCCATTGTTTTGCCAGAGCTGTGGCAAGATACCAGGCGATCATCATGTTTACATAATATTCTTCCGAACGGACTCCTGCTGCAAGTTCCAGGTATTCCGGTTCAAAAGCCTCGTCCAGATAAAAACTCATCAGCAGACCGATCCCATAACGGATCGTATAAGTTTCACCGGAAGCGATCCAACTTCTGATCTCCGGCAGAAGTTCTTCTCTGTGCTTCGCAAAACATTTCGGTGCTGGCAGGTCACAGGTCGCCCAGTTATTTATATATGGAAGAAACTTCTTCACTTCGGCAAGACAGGTTTCGTAATCTTTGATCCCTGTCACGATCATCATATGCATGTTATTTTCTTCATAATATCGGTGTGGAAGGACCTGCAGAAATTCTTCTGCCTCCGGTGTCTTTGCAAATTCTTTGGCAAATTTACGCAGCATCGGTGTACGGATCCCTATCAGGGTTTCCTTATCAGTCCCCGGCAGAAGTTTACTGTGGAAATCCCTGTACTTCAAATCCTGCATTTCAAATAACTGTTCCTCTAATTTCTCAATATCCAGCATTTCACTGTCTCCCCAAATTCTGTATTTTTATCTGTATTCCTCTCTCACACAACAGGAATCCTGATCTCCGTCACAAACTTGTCCGTATCATTCGTCATTCCATAATCGATCAGCGTGATCTCCCTGGAAAATCCGGCGATCTTAAGGCCCCGTTCCCGTATGTACTCCAGAAGTTTCCTGTAATACTGCGGTGCCGCATTGTGCCCTCCGCAGAAACGGATCGATACGCATTTCTGTTCTGGAAAAATCTCCGTTTTTCCTTCGTAAATATCTTCCTCATCAAGTCTCAGAAAAACAAGGTCATAACTTTGAAAATCGTCCTTCTTTAATTTTTCTTCTGAAATCCCCACGCCAACTTTGCCCAAGAATGCCAGCGGCTCCTTCTGCCCTTTCTGCAGACGGCGGATGGCAGTTTCCAGATCAAGATACGATTCCGGCTTCAGGGAATCTTTCATCCATGCGATCCTGCATTTCGGTGTACAGACCATTTTTATCTGATCCAGTTCTGAACTCACCGCATCCCGAAGCTGTTCCAGGCGGTGGTCGATCTTCCCTGCAATGATATCCAACTCCTGTCTTTTTTTCTCGATGATCTCTTTCTGCCGGACCAGCTTCTCCTCCATCACCTGTGTGTCTCTGTCATGTAGAAACTCCGCGATCTCCGAAAGCGGCAGATCCAGCACCCGCAGATAACGAATCGTATTCAGCACTTCAAGCTGACGGACTCCATAATAACGATAGCCTGTTTTTTCATCCACATACTCCGGTTCCAGAAGTCCTTCCTGCTCATAATGGCGTAAAGTCCCCATGCTGACATGAAAAATTTTTGCCACCTCTCCGATCTGGAGCAGTTTTTTATCCTGCATAATGTCCCTCGTTTTCAGATTTTTTCTTACTGTTGTTACCCTTTTTGCACATGATATACCGCGTCTCATACCATGTCAATCCCCTCGCAGAATATAAAAAGCCTCTCTTTCGTACAATCCCTGAGGTATATTTTTCCTGTTTTCTTTATATCTTTAGATAAAAGCCTTTTCGGAGTCTGTCATGCCAAGGGACAAACAAAAAGCTTCTTCCCGGATGGATATGACCATGCTGACCCTGGTGATCCTCCTGACTGTTTTTGGTCTTGTCATTCTTCTCAGTGCCAGCGAATACAATGGCAGAGTCCGTTTCCATGACTCTGCCTATTACTTCAAAAAACAGCTCTTTGCCTCTGCGCTCGGGCTGGGTGCTATGTATTTTGTTTCCAGTATAGATTATCACTTTTTTGTCCAGCTCGCCCCTGCAGCATATCTTCTTTCCATGCTTCTTTCAACAGCCGTGCTTCTCTTTGGACAGGAGATCAACGGTTCCAGGCGCTGGCTGAATCTCGGTCCTCTTTCTTTCCAGCCATCCGAATTTGCCAAAGTCGCTGTTGTCCTTTTTCTGACCTGGCAGATCGACCGCTCCCGCAAAAAGACGGACGGATTCTGGTTCATGTGCCGGACGATGTTTACCCTGCTTCCCATTGTCGGCCTGGTCGGTTCCAACAACTTAAGTACCGCGATCATCATTCTCGGAATTGGTGTCATTCTGATTTTTGCATCGTCACCTCATTATCTCCAGTTCATCGCTCTCGGCGGTGCAGGCATTGGATTTATCGCCATTTTTCTTGCTGCAGAAAGTTACCGTCTGGAGCGCCTTGCGATCTGGCGGGATCCTGAAAAATATGAAAAAGGCTTCCAGACGATCCAGGGACTTTACGCAATCGGAAGCGGCGGGCTTTTTGGACGGGGACTGGGTAACAGTATACAAAAACTGGGCTTCGTACCCGAAGCCCAGAATGATATGATCTATTCGATTATCTGCGAAGAACTCGGTCTCACCGGAGCCATTCTCCTGATCCTTGTTTTTGGTCTGCTCCTGTGGCGGCTCTGTGTGATCTCCATGCACAGTACAGACCTTTCCGGTGCGCTTCTCTCTGCCGGGATCATGGGACATCTGGCGATCCAGGTCATCCTAAACATCGCCGTTGTCACCAACACGATCCCCAACACAGGGATCACCCTCCCCTTCATCAGTTACGGAGGAACTTCCATTGTATTCCTTCTCGGTGAAATGGGGCTTGCCCTGAACGTCAGTCATCACCGCAGATAAATCTTATGTATAAAGATAACCAACTAATGTCTTTTAGAAGAAAAATCCTCCCACAAGATAGACCACAAACGCTGCCAGCCATGCGATCACGCATTGCCCGATCACAACACCAACTGCCCATTTGCCACCAAGTTCTCTCTTTATAGAAGCGATCGCTGCCACACATGGTGTATACAGAAGACAGAACACCAGAAGGCTTGCTGCTGAGAGCGGTGTAATACAGGAAAGCAGTGTCGCTGTATTTCCAAACAGAACAGACAGTGTGGAAACAACACTTTCCTTTGCCATAAATCCTGTGATCAGTGCTGTGGAGATCCTCCAGTCGCCAAATCCCATCGGTCTGAAGATCGGTGCCGCTACACTTGCCACCATGGCAAGAATGCTGTCTTTGGAATCCTCCACAATGCTGAGATGCGCATTGAATGTCTGCAGGAACCAGATCACAAGCGTTGCGACGAAAATAACTGTAAATGCTCTCTGCAGGAAATCTTTTGCCTTATCCCAGAGAAGATGTCCGACATTCTTTGCTCCCGGCATACGATAGTTCGGAAGTTCCATAACAAACGGAACCGCCTCTCCACTGAAGAGTGTCCGGCGCATCAGAAGTGCCATCAGGATTCCCATCACGATCCCTCCAAAATACAGTGCGATCATCACGATCGCTCCATGTTCCGGGAAAAACGCCGCTGTAAAAAATGCATAGATCGGAAGCTTCGCAGAACAGCTCATAAACGGTGTCAGCATGATCGTCATTTTACGGTCACGCTCTGACGGAAGTGTACGGCTCGCCATAACTCCCGGTACGGTACATCCAAAACCGACCAGCATCGGAACGATGCTCCTGCCGGAAAGCCCGATCTTACGAAGCAGTTTGTCCATCACAAACGCAACCCGCGCCATATATCCACTGTCCTCCAGAAGCGAGAGGAAGAAAAACAACGTCACGATAACAGGAAGGAAACTCAAGACACTTCCCACTCCGTTAAACACACCATCGATCACAAGAGAATGAATGACATCGCTCACATTCGCTGCCGTCATCCAACGGTCCACCATACCTCCAAGTGCCGTGATCCCCATATCCAGCAGATTCTGGAGAAATGCTCCGATCACACTGAATGTCAGGAAAAACACAAGTCCCATGATTCCCACGAAACACGGGATCGCTGTATATTTGCCGGTCAGAATCCGGTCGATCTTCATACTGCGAAGATGTTCCTTACTCTCTTTTGGTTTGACAACCGTTTCATCACAGACTCTCTCAATAAAATCAAACCGCATATGTGCGATCGCCGCCGCCCGATCGAGTCCACGTTCTTTTTCCATCTGCTTTATGATGTGTTCCAGAGTTTCCTTCTCATTCTGATCCAGCTTCAGGCTGTCCATGATCAGCTGATCTCCCTCTGCCAGCTTTGCCGCTGCAAAACGGACCGGGATTCCTGCTGCCTGTGCATGATCCTCGATCAGATGCATGATTGCATGAAGGCATCGATGAACAGCGCCTCCGTCTTTATTTGCATCACAGAAATCTATGATCCGTGGTTTCTCCTGGTATTTCGCAACGTGAAGCGCATGCTCTACCAGTTCGTCAATACCCTCGTTCTTGGCTGCCGAGATCGGTATGACCGGAATTCCAAGCATTTCCTCCATGCGATTGACCAGAACAGAGCCTCCATTCTGTCTCACCTCGTCCATCATGTTCAATGCAAGGACCATCGGCACATCCAGCTCCATCAGCTGCATGGTCAGATAAAGGTTTCTTTCTATATTAGTAGCATCAACGATATTGATGATTCCCTTCGGGTGCTCATCCAGAACAAAATTCCTCGTTACGATCTCTTCGCTGGAATACGGTGACATGGAATAAATTCCCGGAAGGTCTGTTACCAGTGTATTGCTTTTGCCACGGATCATTCCATCCTTACGGTCTACCGTAACACCCGGAAAGTTTCCCACATGCTGGCTTGATCCTGTAAGCTGGTTAAACAGCGTCGTCTTGCCACAGTTCTGGTTTCCCGCCAGTGCAAATGTCAATGGTACATGATCCGGCAGTGGATGTTCATCCTTCTTTTCATGGAACTTTCCACCCTCGCCAAGTCCCGGATGCGGCATCGCCTCGGCTGCTTTCTTCTGCAAAGGCGTTGGCTTCTGTTTCGTTTCTTTTGCATCACGGATATTTTCAATCTCAATCTTTTCCGCATCTGCAAGACGCAGTGTCAGTTCATAACTGTGGATACGAAGTTCCATCGGGTCTCCCATCGGTGCATATTTCACCATGGTCACATCACCCTTCGGAATCAGACCCATGTCCAGAAAGTGCTGTCGCAAAGCCCCCTCGCCACCGACAGAGCGAATCGTCGCGGTTTTCCCGATCGGCAGTTCTCTTAATGATGTCATAATCTGCTTTCCTCTTCTTTCCTCTGTTCTTTAGTTTTTATTGATATTTATTACTGTTCACAGGAAATATCCTGCGAGGTGTTTTGCCATGAATATGGCAAAATCCCGAGACATACGGGGCAAAATGCCATCACCGAAGGTGATTTGGAATGCATTTTGACCAAATTACTGTGAGCGAAGCGAACAGTAATGATACTTTTTCTCAGTACGTACGAACTAACCGTATGCTAAATGAGAATATTTGTCAATAGTTATTCTGTAAAAAGTCAAAATATCGTAGTTTTTGGTCAGATTCTCATAAGATTTTTTTCATTCTGACCATTATAATAAAGTACAGAATTTAAGGAGGAATTTCTTATGGAACGTAAATGGTGGCAGGACAAAGTAGCCTATCAGATCTACCCAAAAAGTTTTTATGATTCAAACAATGACGGAATCGGTGACATTCCGGGAATTATACAGAAATTAGATTATCTCAAAGACCTCGGTGTGGATATTATCTGGATCTCTCCATGTTATCCATCTCCTTTTGCAGATCAGGGATATGATATTTCAGATTACTATGACATCAACCCTGCATTCGGAACTCTCGAAGATATGGACCATCTTCTTGCCGAAGCAAAAAAACGCGATATGTACATCATCCTGGACCTGGTTGTAAACCACTGCTCTGATGAACACGAATGGTTCAAAAAAGCCTGTGAGGATCCGGATGGAAAATACGGAAACTTCTTCTACATCGAAGACCGCAAAGAGGGAGAACTCCCGTGCAACTGGAGAAGTTATTTCGGAGGCTCAGTCTGGGAACCGCTCCCGGGACATCCGGACAAACAGTATCTCCACGTCTTCCACAAAAAACAGCCTGATCTTAACTGGGAAAACCCGGAAGTACGCGAGGAAGTTTACAAAAACATCAACTGGTGGCTTGACCGTGGAGTCAGTGGATTCCGTATTGACGCGATCATCAATATCAAGAAAAAACTTCCATTCAAAGATTACCCGGTTGACCGCCCGGACGGACTTTCCAGTATCCACTATATGCTTGAGGATGCAACCGGTGTCGGAGAATTCCTCGGCGAGATGCGTGACCATACTTTCAAACCACACGATGCTTTTTCTGTAGGTGAGGTTTTCAATGAAAAGGAAGAAGAACTTCCTGATTTCATCGGAAGCAACGGATATTTTTCCAGTATGTTTGATTTCTCCACGACCGTATTCGGTGGAAGTCCGAACGGATGGTACGACCACAAAGAGATCACACCGGAAGATTACAAAGAATGCTGTTTCCACTCCCAGAAACGTATCGGCGATATCGGATATCTGTCCAATATCATCGAAAACCACGACGAGCCGCGCGGTGTCAGCCACTACATTCCTGACGGAGATCTTTCTCTCCAGAGCAAGAAATTCCTGGCTGCCATGTACTTCATGCTCCGCGGACTGCCGTTCATCTATCAGGGACAGGAGATCGGTATGGAAAACCTGACATTCACTTCTATTGACCAGGTGGATGATATCAGTTCCATCGATGAATATCATGTAGCCCTGGACGCCGGCTGCACCGAAAAAGAAGCTCTCGCCTGTGTCTCCAGATACAGCCGTGACAATGCCCGTACACCGGTTCAGTGGGATACTACCGAAAACGCAGGATTTTCCAAAGGTACTCCATGGCTTCCTGTAAACCCGAACTACAAAGACATCAATGTAGAAGCTCAGGTAAATGACCCGGATTCTTTATTCTCTTTCTACAAAGCACTGATCGCTCTGCGCAAAGATCCAGAGTACAAAGAAACCATCGTTTACGGCGAACTGATCCCTTACCTTGAGGAACAGCACAATCTGATGTCCTATTATCGAAAAGGCGACAAAACTCTCCTGGTTCTCGGAAACTTCCAGAAAGAACCACAGAGTGCAGTCCTTCCGTCCGCATACAAAAAAGTACTTCTCAACAACTACCCGGAAGTATCTGTAAGCGGAAATACTGTAACACTTGACAATTATCAGGTTTTGATCCTGGAGCTTTAATATTACCCCCTTAATATTGCTTGTTTATTTATCATCTTTTCTTTCTTCAGGCAACTCCAGTAATTTAAAAAAGCCCCCGCGAAGTTTTCCTTACTTCGCAGGGGCTTCTTTAGTATCTGGGTATTTTTTATTTGCAGAGTTCTTCTGCCATCTTGTCCAGTTCTTCGATATTTTCATCACTTAAAGAAGACATGATCTTGACTGTATTGTCCAGCCAGGTGATATTCTTGCTCTTCTCGAATTTCGCCTGCATAACTTTGGCTGCATTCGGAGCCCAGCTTCCGTTCTCGATCAGACCGATGGTTCTGTTCTGGTAGCTTCTCTCTGTCAGATGGTCGATGTATGTCTTCATGAACGGGAAGATATCTGCATTGTAGGTGATGGTTGCAAGAACCAGTTTACCGTAGCGGAATGCCTCCTCAACTGCCTCTGCCATGTCATCTCGGGCAAGGTCAAATACAGTAACCTTCGGGCAGCCTTTTTCTTTCAGTTTCTCAGCCAGGATTTCAACGGCTTTCTTGGTGTTTCCATAAACGGATGTGTATGCGATCACAACACCCTCATCTTCTACTTTGTAAGAAGACCAGATATCATATTTCTCAATATAATGTCCCAGATTCTCAGTCAAGACCGGTCCGTGCAGAGGGCAGATGATCTGGATATCCAGAGTTGCAGCCACTTTGAGAAGCTTCTGAACCTGCGGACCATATTTGCCGACAATACCGATATAGTAACGGCGTGCTTCGCAGTCCCAGTCTTCCTCTACATCAAGTGCGCCGAATTTACCAAATCCGTCAGCAGAAAACAGAACTTTGTCTGTGCTGTCGTAAGTTACCATAACTTCCGGCCAGTGTACCATCGGAGCAAACACGAAAGTAAGCACATGTCTGCCAAGGGTCAGGGACTCACCATTTCCAACTTCAAGAGTTCTTCCCTCAAGATCCAGGTTTCTGAAGAAGTTCTTCATCATGCCAAAAGTCTTGGTATTTGCCACGATCGTTGTATCCGGATATGCATTCATAAAGTTCTCGATATTTGCTGCGTGGTCCGGCTCCATATGCTGAACTACCAGGTAATCCGGCTTCGCGCCATCCAGAACTGCTGCGATGTTATCGAGCCATTCCTTTGTGAAGTTTGCATCAACAGTATCCATAACTGCAATCTTCTCATCCTTGATCACATAAGAATTGTACGCCATTCCATTCGGCACATCATACTGACCTTCAAACAGGTCTACCTGGTGATCATTTACACCTACATATAAGATATCATTCGTGATTTGCATTGTAATTTCTGCCTCCTTGACTTTTGTCATTTTCATCGTTTCTCCTATTATAGCATCCTTTTTCTGGAAAAGAAACACTTTTAGTTGAATACTTTACTTTTTTTATCCAATTTCAACTCTCTTCGTATTTTTCCCGTTTTTACTGTAAAAAATCCGTCGAACGTGGTATGATAGAAATAATCTCCGGAAATATCCCGGAACAGATTATGTGATTTTAGTTTTGGAGGAAATAATCTTGAGAAAACAAATATTAAGTTATCTTGAAAAAAACAGCAAAATGGATTCCAAAGAGATCGCCATTCTGCTTGGCACAGAACCAGATGTTGTTGAAAATGAGATCCGCAAGATGGAAGAAGAAAAAATCATCTGCGGCTACCACACCATGATCGACTGGGACAAGACCAGCTCCGAAATGGTCACTGCACTGATTGAAGTGCGTGTAACACCACAGCGTGGCCAGGGATTTGATTCCATCGCAGAACGTATCTACAAATATCCGGAAGTCCGTTCCGTATATCTGATCTCAGGCGGCTACGATCTGATGGTCATTCTCGAAGGCAAAACCCTCAAAGAAGTTTCCCAGTTCGTAACAGACAAACTGTCCACACTGGATTCTGTCTTAAGTACCGCAACCCACTTCATCCTGAAGAAATACAAAGACCACGGTACGATCTTCGATCAGAAAATCAAAGACGAAAGGATGCTGGTGACACCTTGAGAAAACTTGTAGCAGACAAGGTGGCAGCCATCCAGCCATCTGGAATACGTAAATTTTTTGACATCGTAAGTGAAATGGATGACGTAATCTCTCTCGGTGTCGGCGAACCTGATTTTGATACTCCATGGCATATCCGTGATGAGGGTATCTACAGCCTGGAAAAAGGCCGGACATACTACACTTCCAATGCCGGACTCCTGGAACTCCGTCAGGAGATCAGCAAATATGTACAGAACAAATACAAAGTTTCCTACGATCCCAAGAGTGAAATCCTTGTAACCGTAGGCGGCAGTGAGGCGATCGACCTCTCCATGCGCGCCATGCTGGAACCTGGAGATGAAGTCCTGATCCCGCAGCCATCCTTCGTTGCATACGAGCCATGTGCTGTCATGGCAGACGGCGTGGCGAAATTTATCGACCTCAAAGCTGAGAACGAATTCCGCCTGACCGCAGATGATCTGCGCGCAGCGATCACTGACCGTACCAAAATCCTGGTCATGCCATTCCCGAACAACCCGACCGGTTCCATCATGCCACGTAAAGAACTGGAAGAAATCGCCCAGGTTGTGATCGAGAATGATCTCATCGTAGTATCTGACGAGATCTATGCAGAACTGACTTATTACGATGAGCCGCATGTTTCCATCGCAAGCCTTCCGGGAATGAAAGAGCGTACACTCCTTCTGAACGGTTTTTCCAAGACTTTCGCCATGACTGGATGGCGTCTTGGATATGCATGCGGACCTGCTGAACTTATCAAACAGATGACCAAACTTCACCAGTTCGGAATCATGTCTGCACCGACTACCAGCCAGTATGCAGCGATCGAAGCACTCCGCAATGGTGAAGCAGCTGTACAGGAAATGCGTGAGGCCTACAACGGACGCCGCCGCTATCTGATGCATGCTTTCAGAGAAATGGGGCTGGAATGCTTCGAGCCATTCGGTGCCTTCTATGTTTTTCCGTCAATCAAAGAATTCGGCCTGACTTCTGATGAATTCGCAGAGCGACTCCTTCGCGAAGAGCATGTCGCTGTCATTCCAGGTTCTGCCTTCGGCAAATGCGGCGAAGGATTTATCCGTATCTCGTATGCTTACTCTCTGGAGAATCTTAAACTGGCAATGTCACATCTTCAGCGATTTATTGAGAAATTACGCAGCGAAAAACAATAATTCTTTTGCATAAGGATCATATAATGCAAAAGCAGCAGAGAATCAATTTTTCTCTGCTGCTTTCATGTTATAAAGGAACATTCCAAGTGATGCCAGAATGATTAGTCCATATCCTATGAAACTGTATTTATCCGGAATCTCTCCAAAAAGGAAAAATCCAAGAAGTGTTGCAAATATGATCTGCGAATAATCAAAAATCGATATCTTGCCTGCCGGTGCATATGTATACGCTGCCGTGATCGTAAATTGTCCGCCCGCCGCAAAAGCACCTGCCATCAGAAGCGTTCCAATCTGGGTCCAGGTCATCGACACATAATGAAAAATCATATATGGCAGTACAAACAGACAGGAAAACACAGAAAAATAAAACACAATAACAGGCCCCTTAATCCCATGTGTTCCAAGTACCCGCACCATTGTATAGGCAATTCCTGCTCCAAGTCCTCCACAAACACCAATAAGTGCCGGGATCAGTGCCGCATCCTGGAATCCTGGTTTTACAACAAACAGACATCCGATAAATGCCAGGAATACACAGGCTCCCTGCACCGGTGTGATTTTTTCCTTCAAGATCAGAAACGAAAAAATGATGGCAAAAAACGGAGACAGTTTATTCAGAATGGAGGCATCCGCTACTAGCAAATGATCGATCGCATAAAAGTTACAGAGTATTCCAAGTGTACCAAACGCACATCGAAGAAAAAGTATTCCCAGATACTGCTTCTGCACCCTTGGTACAATATGATTTCTGGTCAGAATCACTGCCGCAAAAACAGCAGCCACCAGATTACGGAAAAAACTCTTCTGTATAGATGGAAGATCCCCTGCCAGACGCACACTCACATTCATACACGCAAAGAAAAACGCCGACAGAATGATCATGACCATTCCCTTTATATAATTTTCCTGTTTCATATGATTTCACCATACCTTTCTCTTTTCCAGTGTTTCTATCATAACACTATTCCTGAGGAAGATACAATAGAGATTCTTTGTAACTGTTCGCAGATAACGATTGTTTTTGTTAATTTTTCTTTCTGCAAAATTATATATAGCGATTTCGACATTTTTCGGCTATAATAAAGTCTGTACACACACTTAGAGAGACGCGGCACCTTATTACAACGTTAAAGCCGCTTCAGAACGGAGGATTATTATGGAAATTGTTTGTTTAGACCTTGAGGGCGTACTGGTACCTGAAATCTGGATCGCATTCGCAGAGGAAACCGGTATCCCGGAATTAAAGAGAACAACAAGAGATGAGCCGGACTACGACAAATTAATGAAATACCGTCTCAATATTCTGAAAGAGCACAATCTTGGACTGAAAGAGATTCAGGAAACAATTTCCAAGATTGATCCACTTCCGGGCGCAAAAGAATTCCTCGACAATCTCAGAGAAATGACACAGGTAATCATCATCAGCGATACCTTCTCTCAGTTCGCAGGACCTCTGATGAAAAAACTCGGCTACCCGACTATCTTCTGCAACTCTCTCGTTGTAGCAGACAACGGCGAGATCACAGACTTCAAGATGCGCTGTGAGAAATCCAAATACACTACGGTCAAAGCCCTGCAGTCTATCGGCTACGACACCATCGCCAGCGGCGACAGCCACAACGACCTCGGCATGATCCAGGCAAGCAAAGCAGGCTTCCTCTTCAAGAGCACCGACGCCATCAAATCCGAATACCCGGAAATCCCGGCATATGAGACATATGACGAACTCTACGATGCAATTAAAGAAGTGATTGAAGGATAATTTTTCTAATTCCATTTTTAACCAAAAAACTCCCTGACATTTCAGTTCCTTTTATGAAAAATAAGATTCTGAATCGTCAGGGGGTATTTTATTGTAGCAAAAAAGCGGGTGATGGGAATCGAACCCACGTATCCAGCTTGGAAGGCTGGTGTTCTACCATTGAACTACACCCGCATCTGTAATGCATTTACTATAATATCATATTTTCCAGAAAATGCAAGCAGATTTTTAAAATTTTTTATATTTTTGTATTTATATATATTGTTTATTCTTTTAACTCCTGTGTATGGACCAGAGAAGCATAGATACCAGCCTCCCTCATCAGCTCCTCATGTGTTCCTTTTTCCACGATCTGACCCTGCTCGATCACCACAATCTTATCCGCATTTTTTACTGTAGAAAGTCTGTGAGCAATAATGATCGTTGTCCTTCCGACCGCAAGCTTTTCGAAGGTTTCCTGAATCTTTGCCTCTGTCACACTGTCAAGTGCTGAGGTTGCCTCATCAAGAATAAGCACCGGCGGATTTTTGAGAAAAATACGTGCAATTGAAATTCTCTGTTTCTGCCCTCCGGAAAGGAGTGCTCCTCTCTCTCCGACATTCGTATCAAACCCTTTTGGCATCTCCATGATGTCATCGTAGATTTCTGCCATCTTTGCGGCTCTGATGATCTCATCCATCGTTGCATCCAGCTTTCCATATCGGATATTTTCTGCAATACTGTCCGCAAAAAGAAATACCTCCTGCTGCACAACACCAATGTTTCTGTGCAGAGATTCCTGCGTTGCTTTCCTTACATCCATACCATCAATTGAAATACTGCCCTCTGTGACATCATAAAATCTTGGGATCAGCTGACTGAGTGTTGTCTTGCCTCCGCCTGATGAGCCGACAAAAGCAATCGTTTCACCTGGTTTAATATGAAGAGAAACATCCTGAAGCACCTCCTGATCTCCCTCATAGGCAAACCCGACATGTTCAATATCAATTCTTCCCTCCACATTCTGAAGCTCATCTGCATCCGGATCATCCTTCAAAGCCGGTTCTGTACGCATCAGCTGCACAAATCTGTGAAGACTGGCCGTTCCGTTTGCAATCAGTTCCACAGTTGTCGAAAGCTTCCTTACCGGATTCACAAATGTAGAAACATACAGGCTGAATGTGATCAGATCAATGATATTCAGCTGCTCTGACATGATCAGTGCACCGCCAACTGCGATCACGATCACAGAAAGAATGCACATAAAAAATTCCATCACCGAATTAAAAAGTGCCATTGCCCTGTAAAAATCCGCCTTGGAATCACGATAACTCAGATTCGCGGAGTCGAATTTATTAAGTTCCTTTTCCTCGTTTGCAAAAGCCTTCGCTGTACGAAGTCCGGAAAGCCCGGATTCAAAATCTGTATTGATAGATGCCATCTCTTTTTTGACATTACGCGAAGCATTCTGCATAGAGAAACGACATTTCCACACAACCAGCAAAAAAATCGGAATCGTCACTGCGATCACCAGTGCCAGTTTCCACTGAATCGTAAACATAATGATGAGCGCACCAATGATCGTCACTGCCGATATAAAAATATCCTCCGGTGCGTGATGTGCAAATTCCGTAATATCAAAAAGCTCCGATGTGAGCTGACTCATCAGCTGTCCCACACGGGCATTGTCGAAATATGCATAACTCAGTTCCTGGATATGCTGAAACAGATCATGCCGGAAATCCGTCTCCACCCGCACGCCAAACGTATGTCCCCAGTAAGTAATAATATAGGTAAAAACTGACCGCAGGATATACGCACAGAACACAACGACCATTACCGTCCAGAATGTCCTCCACGCATTATCCGGCAGCAGCTTGTACATACACCACCTAGAAATAAACGGAAATGCCAGATCTATTACTGCTATTGCCAGAGCACATACCATATCCAGCAAAAACAGCTTCCTGTGTGGTCTAAAATATGACAGGAATATCTGCATCTCACTTTTGTTTTTAAAATCTTTCTGGTTCATTTCTTATTGCTCCTGATTCTTATTTATTCTCTTATTTTAGCATAAATTCAAGTCGAACGCACGTAAAGATTTGGTACGTGATTCTGGTCAGCATAAGCTATTGAAATGTTTTAAATTTGGTGTTACAATTTGTCACATTAATAGCCACTATCGGAAATGTTCTCAAAATCAAGCCTATTCTCAGAGGAAACAAAGATGGCTATATTGTAACTTATAAAAATGTCCGTGGACGTAAAGCAGCCCTGAATACTCTGATCAATCTGGTTTGTGATAATATTATAAAACCTGAAGAACAGATTATCGGTATTGCACATGCCGACGCTTACGAAGATTCTCTTTATATCATGGATAAAATAAGAGAAAAAATCAACATACGTGATTTTATCAACACATCTTACGACTTCTGCACCGGAAGTCATGTCGGTCCTGATACAATTGCCCTTTTCTTTATCGGTAAAGACAGAGAACTGGTCCAGTCATAATTCTCCCCATATATAGCCGGGATCCTTTCGTATCCCGGCTATATATGGGGAGAATAAGCAATGGAAGTTAACCTTCAATTGCGATATAACCATCTTTTTCTTCAACGACTTTCAGTGCTTTCTTCGGAACAGAAAGTTTCAGAATGTCATCTTCACATTTCACATGTTTTCTGAATTTCATCCCTCGTCGGCATTACACGCAATGCTCCTTTTCTTGTTGTGATCACAGATGCTGCTGCATTTGCAAAAGTCAACATTTCCTTTAGTTTATTTTCATCTAAACCTTCCATTCCGTGTTCACAAATATAATGTAATACACAACCACAGAATGTATCTCCTGCTCCTGTTGTCTCAATTGTATTTTTCTGAAGGAACGGTTTTACTTCTACCATCGTTCCGTTATAGTATGCACGACTTCCTTCTTTCCCCATAGATACAAGAATCAACTGAATCTGATATCTTTCTCTGATCCAGTTTACCCCGGCAGTATAATCTTCTTCACCTGTCAGCCACTGAATCTCATTATCTGAAATTTTCAGAATATGACAGTGTGCTAATCCATATAATACCTGTTCCTTTGCCTCATCTAAAGAATTCCAAAGAGGTGGACGTAAGTTCGGATCAAAAGAAATAACTGCACCAGACTCTTCTGCAATACGGATTGCTTCTTTTGTTGCTTCACGTACTCCTTCATGTGTCATAGACAATGTTCCGAAATGGAAGATTTTTGTTTCTTTAATAAGTTCTGCCTGAACTTCCGTTTTATTCAACATCATGTCTGCTCCCGGATTTCGATAAAATGAGAAATCTCTGTCTCCATCCGGATAAGTATGCACCATTGCCAGTGTTGTATGGATTTCCTTGTCTGTACATAATCCTTTTGCATCAATCCCTACTTCTGTTATCACATCTCTCAGCTGTTCTCCGAAAAAGTCTTCACCTACTTTTCCGATGAATGCCGTCTTATGTCCTAGTTTCGTCAGCATTGCAAGTACATTGCAGGGTGCGCCTCCTGGATTTGCCTCAAAAAGTGGGTTTCCCTGATTACTTTTTCCATTTTCTGTAAAATCAATTAACAATTCTCCAAGTGCCACTACATCATATTTTTTCATCATATTCTCCATTCTGCCGCAAAAAACGACATTTCTTCTATCATTGATACTATGCTCCTATATGCAAAAGGGATTCCCGTTTCAGGAATCCCCTATCATTATCCATGCATCTTCAATTTCAATATAATTTTTGTCCTAAACCAGATTGTATTTCACTATATCGATTTTAGCTGCACCTTCAGCAAAGAATGAAATTCCTTTTGCCTCTTGTTCTGTAAATATAACAACAGACATAACCTGCTCACCGTCATTAATAAATATTTCAGCACTGAATCTATCCAAGATCACACGAAGCTTTAATTCATTGGCATCGCCATTTACCAGACACCTTCTCTGATGAACTAATGCTCGTTCGGTTCCTGAAAATTTTCTGTCAATTTTCAGGACAGACTCATCCGGGCGGAAACTTAATTCTGTATAAAACTTCTCATTTTGTGCAAAACGTAATACAAATTTCTTATACACATTTTCTTTATCTTCCGGACGTATCACAAGTTCCATATCTATAGTTCGTCCTTCGATTTTGTCTAATGTGATCGCATCATTATCTATTACTACATCGTTGTACTCAACTCTGTCTTTACGCATTGCATCGAGTTCTTTGATCGGAGTCTGATAAAGTCTTCCGTTTTTCACAGACACTTCTCTCGGCAGACTCATTTGCGCAAACCATTTTGAGTCATTACAACGATGAGCAGTCGTATCCCAGTTCTGCATCCAGGCAATCATAATTCTACGGCCATCCGGTGCAAGCAAAGTCTGCATTGCATAATAATCCATTCCATAATCGACGCTTTGTACTGTCTCTTCTTTTAAGGTATGTGTCTCCGGATCCATCTCTCCGATGATACATAAGGTCCCATTTCCATTATGGAACTCCAGTCCTTCCGGCAACATGTCCTGTGGACTTGTCAGAAGAACATGTTTTCCATCTAATTCGAAAAAGTCCGGACACTCCCACATCTTTCCATAACGTTTTTTATTTTCTGCCAGTACACTGACAAATTCCCATTCAAATCCATCTGCACTTTTGTAAAGAAGAATCTGTCCACTTCCATCTGCCGGACGGCTTCCGATCACACAATAGAAGTACCCATCTTTTTCTTTCCAGATCTTTGGATCCCGGAAATCCACTTTACTTGCACCTTCCGGCAAGTCTTTAGCTGTCAGAACCGGATTCTTTTCATATTTCTTATAATTTTTTCCATCTCCAACAGCCACTGCCTGTGTCTGAATATCCCTTGCCGTTCCATCTTCAAGCGTCTCCTGATCTACAGCAGTATAAATCAGCAGCTGTCTGCCGTCGTCCAGTTCTATTGCACTTCCTGAAAAACATCCTATCTTATCATAATCTTCATCCGGTGCCAGAGCTGCCGGAAGATATTCCCAGTGAAGCAGATCTTTACTTACCACATGGCCCCAGTGCATACTGTTCCAATGTGTATCATATGGATTATACTGGTAAAACAAATGATACTCTCCCTGATAGCAGGAAAAACCATTTGGATCATTCATCCATCCAACATATGGACTCACATGAAAAGCCGGTCGATCCTCTGCTTTTATCTGCAGCCCCTGTTCAACTTCATATTTTCTAGCCTTTTCTAACATCTCACTCATGAAAATTCTCCTGTTGTTTGTATCGTTATTTTTCTTCACTCAACGACTTCTGATACTCATCAAAGTATTTCTGTTTAATTGAAATATAATCAGAAAGTCCATACTGTTCCATTTTCTTCAGATAAGAATCCCACTCTTTTTCAATTCCGCCATTCAGGATCCAGTCTGCTTTCTTCTGTTCTGCATATTTTTTGATATCTGTATCATACTGAGATACTTTATTGGTATCATCAATGCTCATGAATACGTTTGGATAAACATATTTGCTGTTCATATCCTGTAAATAAGTTTCATGCATATTGTCCAGACGCCATTTTGCATCCTCTGGCTGTGTTACATAGACGTCATAATATTCATTCAGAACTGCAAGAGGACCATTTACAGATTGTGCTTCACGTACTTCTACCGGAGACTGATCCCCCAGATCCATGTGTTTCAGCATTTCTCCACCATCTTTATTGGTAGACAGTTCAAAAATGTTAAAGGAATCCTTCTCTCCATAAGTTCCCCAGTTATTCTGCGGTGACTGAAGTGGTGCATACATCTGATCGATCCATGCAGCAGCAAGTGCTGTGTTACGGCAGCTGGATGTAAGAACACATCTTCCACGATCATATCCACTTGTTTCACTGTTATTCTGTCTTGTAATGTTCCGCATACCATCTGGTCCTGTCAGAGCCGGCAGCATAACATAATCTTCATTATTATCAATATTGGCGATATCCCATGTAAAACAGAGACCATAGCGGTGATTCTTTCCTTTGGCAACATAAGTAGACCACTCTTGTGTAAATGCTTCCGGGTCAACCAGATCCTCTGTTACAAGTTTATGTAACCACTCAATACCTTCTTTGTATCCTTCCTGAACGGTTGTATAAATAACTTTTCCTTCATCCGTTACAGCGAAATGATCTCCTGTATCTCCATAGCCTTCTCCAAATCCATTGAGCAGAATTGCCGGATCCTGGTCACCATTATTGATGATAAATGACATTGGAATCACAGCACCTTCAATCGAAAATTCTTTTTCAAGCTCATCTGCATGATCACGGAATTGAATCAATACCTGTTCCAGTTCATCTGTTGTTGTCGGAATCTCGAGTCCTAGATAATCCAACCATTTTTTATTAATATACGGAATATCTCCGATTGCCTGAATGGCTTCTTTCCCAGAACCAAGCTGTTCAATCCATGGGAAGGAATAAATATGTCCATCTGGTGCGGTGCACATTGTCCTGTATTCTGGATATTTTTCAAACACTGCCTGTAAATTCGGCATATATTTATCTATCAGATTTTCCAGCGGAATGATAATCCCCTGTTTTGCATAACGCAGCAGATCATAATCACTCATTCCGGCATTGAATAATCCATCTGGCAGATTTCCAAATTGTGCAAGCGCCAGATTCTTCTTATCAGAGAACTGATCCGATACAAAACAAGTCCAGTCAATATGAACATTGGTCTGCTCTTCCATTCGCTGAAAAATTACTCGTTCATTCGGATCCTGTGTTGATGTAGCCGGTGCACTTGTAATAAAGGAAAGCTCTGCAGTTTCCTTTAATGGAAACTGCACCTCTGATACAGGTGTACCCGGATCAATTTCAGCCTCAAGCTGCTGCTTTTTTCCACATCCTGCAACTCCCACCATCATCGTCAGGGACAGTACAATTGCAAGCAATGCATTTACTTTTCTTTTCTTCATATCTGTATCGTTCCTTTCTTATTAGCCTTTTACCGATCCGACCATAATTCCTTCATCAAAGTATTTCTGGAAGAATGGGTACATTACTAACAGTGGTAAACTTGATACTACGATCGTTGCATATTTCAGCTGTTCTGCTACTTTTGCCATTTCTGCTGTACTCTGAATATCAGCGATCATTCCAGGCTGTGGTGTATTCTGTACCAGGATGGAACGGAGTACCAGCTGTAATGGCTGAAGATTTGCATCATTCAGATAAATCATTGCATCGAAATAACTGTTCCACATTCCAACAAAAGACCAGAGTGCCAGTACTGCAATGATTGGCTTACATACCGGAAGCATGATATTAAAGAAATGCTGGATCTCATTTGCACCGTCAATCGCAGATGCTTCTCTTAATTCTGTCGGGATTGACTGATAATAAGTTCTGGCAAGAATCATATTCCATACATTAAATGCTCCTGGAATCAGGATTGCCCACACTGTATTAACCATGTGCAGCTGATTGATCAGGATAAATGTAGGAATCATTCCACCACCAAAGAACATTGTGATCAGGAAAATAACATTGAAAAAGTCTCTTCCTACAAATTCCTTCTTTGACAGTGGATACGCAGCCAGTAATGTCACAAAAACAGAAATTACTGCAAATGCAAGTGAATACAGGAAGGAATTCAAAAATCCACGCCAGATCATTTCGTTCTCTAATACTCTTCGATATGCGTCTAATGTCCAGTCCTTAGTGTTAAAACTTAATCCCTGGTTATTCAAAACAGTAGGATCCATAAAGGATGCGAGTACTACATAAATAATCGGTATCGCTATAGAAAGGACGAATAAACCAAGAATAGTAAATCCGATTCCAAGGATTACTTTGTCTGTCCTTGAATATTTTCTCTTTTTTTTCTCCATCTCTTCTCCCTCTTTTCTATAATCCTTCTCCATCATTCAGTTTCTTAACAACCCAGTTCACAAAGATCAGCAAGATAACATTTACAACTGAATTGAAAAGACCTACCGCTGTCGAATATCCATAGTCTCCATTCAGAAGTCCAATACGGTATACATATGTAGACAGGATTTCTGATGCCGGAAGGTTCATATCTGTCTGTAAAGCATAAGCTTTTTCGAAACCAATACTCATGATATTTCCAGCCTGCAAAATAAACTGAATTACAATGATATTCTTAATTGCCGGCAATTCTACATACCAGATCTGCTGCAGAAGATTCGCTCCATCCATGATGGCTGCTTCTTCCAGCTCCTTGCTGGCATTCGCCAGTGCTGCTGTGTACATGATAGATGCCCATCCTGCGGTCTGCCAGATTCCACTTGCAATGTAAATTGTCCGGAATGCAGAAGGCATTGTCATCCAGTTTGTACTGATTCCTAATACTTTATTCAGTGGGCCTACAGGAGATAAAAGCATACGAACCATACCACAAAGCACGATGACTGAAATAAAGTTTGGCATATAGATCAAAAGCTGCACTTTCTTCTTAATTCCGGTCTTACGAATACGATTCAGAAGCAATGCAAGAATGATTGGAACCGGAAATCCCCACAGTAATCCATAGATACTCAATTTCAACGTATTCATCAGATAGTTCATAAAATCTGGTGAAGATAAGAATCGTCTGAAATACTCAAGCCCTACCCAGGGACTACCAAGAACTCCTTTTATTACATTGTAATCTTCAAAAGCAATCAGAAGACCTCCCATCGGGAGATACTTAAAAATAATTGTCAGTAAAAGTCCTGGCATCAGGAAAAAAAGATATAACTGCCAGTTTTTCTTCACATAAGTCATCTTTTCTCTCCACGTTCGCTTGCTTACGGACTTTGCTTGATTTTGCATTCTTTTCATGCACTTCTTCCTCCATTCCATTGATTTTATGAGAACCGGTTACGTAACCGGTTATTTTATGATTTAATATTACTATATCCATTTCTTTCTGTCAACACTTTTGTACACTAAAATAACCGGTTACGTAATCAGTTATTTTATCGTTGCGTTTTTCCATCAAAATTGCTATACTGAAAAATATTATTAACCATCAGCCATCATATTGAAGGAGATTCAACTTTTATGAGTAAAAAGAAACAGGTAACTTTTGCAGATATTGCGGAATACACCAATTTTTCAAAAACTACAATATCAAGATACTTCAATCATCCTGATTCTCTTACTTTGGAAAACCAGGAAAAGATTTCACAAGCTCTTGACACACTTGGATATAAAAAGAATAAGCTGGCAAAAGTTCTGGCAAATGGAAAAAGTGAATTTATTGGAATCATTGTTCCGAATCTTTACCTGCACTATTATTCTGAGATGCTGACACAATTCCTTTCCAGCTACCGTGATTATCATTATAAGTTTCTTGTTTTCGTCAGCGAAGATGGCGCAGAAGAAGAACAACAGTATATTGAAGAACTTCTGTCTTATCAGATTGAAGGACTGATTGTTTTAAGTCACACTCTTCCCTCTGAGAAACTCGCTTCCTACCAGATTCCTGTCATCGCAATTGAACGCGAAGCAGAGCATATCAGCAGCGTCAATACTGACAACTATATGGGAGCACTTCAGGCTACTTCTCTGTTGATTCGAGATAAATGTGATATATTAATTCACATAAATGTCAATGTGAATAAATCCGCCCCGGCTTATGACCGAATCCGGGCCTTTCAGGCAACTTGTGAAGAATATCATGTGCCATATGATATAGATTTGAGTGTAAAAGGTGCTTCTTATCATGAGCTTTTAGATGTAATCCGAGAGATTTTCAATAAGATAGAATCAAAATACCCCGATCAAAAAAAAGGTATCTTTCTTGCGAACGATACCTATGCTAATATGTTTCTTAATTTAATTTTCCAAAAATACGGGACATTTCCTGCCACTTACGAGATTATTGGATTTGACAATTCTCCGATTGCCAGCGAGGCAATCCTTCCGATCACAACCATCGGGCAGCAGATCGATGTGATTGCAAAAACTGCCATGGATCTTCTGGTCCAGCAGATGGAGGAACAGAAAAAGCGTGTTCCCAAACCATTGGGTGAACCCATCCATAAACAGATTACACCTATATTAATTCGCCGCAGTACAACAGAATAATTTATTTTTCATGTAAAAAAGGCCGGGATCCTTTCGGATCCCGGCTATATATGGGGGGAGAATAAGCAATGGAAGTTAACCTTCGATTGCGATGTAACCATCTTTTTCTTCAACGGCTTTCGGTGCTTTCTTCGGCACAGAAAGTTTCAGAATACCGTCTTCATATTTCGCATGGATATCTTCTTCACTGACTGCATCACCAACATAAAAGCTTCTGCTTAAAGTACCAGCATAACGTTCACGTCTGATGTAGTTGCCCTTCTTATCCTGTTCATCTTTATCAAGACCTTTGGCTGCTGACAGTGTCAGATAACCATCCTTCAGCTGAACCTTGATCTCGTCTTTCTTAAATCCCGGAAGATCCACATCCAGTTCATAGCTGCCGTCTGTTTCACGGATATCTGTTTTCATCATGTTCTGTGCATGTTTACCATAAAGCGGATTCTTCTTGCCCCAAAACTCATCGTTAAACGGGAAGTTCATCCAATCATCATCAAATAAGTTTTCTCCAAAAATACTAGGCATTAACATAAGTCATCTCTCCTTTTATGATAAAAAATCTATATACAAGTCTTTCGACTGTTGCCTGCAAATCTATATTTAAGGGTACTGCCCGAAGTCTCCGGGCAGCACCACGAGCTTTTTAGCGGTCAGATATTGTCTGACGGGAATCTGATCAAATCAATTACTGATTATTCAATGGTAATATATTTCGGATCATTGGAAACCGGTTTTGCTTCTTTCTTCGGAACAAACAGTTTCAGGATACCGTGTTTGTATTCACCTTTGATGTCTTCCTGTGTAACATCTTCACCTACATAAAAGCTTCTCTCGCATGCTCCTGCATAACGTTCACGTCTGATGTAACGTCCTGTCTTCTTGTCATCCTGCTCTTCATCAAGACCTTTGGCTGCACTGACGGTCAGATAACCATCTTTCAGAGCCACTTTAACTTCCTCTTTCTTAAATCCAGGTACATCAATGATCAGTTCATAACCTTCCTTGGTTTCTTTGATATCTGTTTTCAGAAGGTTCTGTGCTCTGTGCCCATACAGCTTCTTCTCTGCTTTCTTCTCATCTTTGTCATCGTAATAGAACGGTGTAAAGAAATCATCAAATAAACTTTCTCCAAAAATACTAGGCATTAACATAAGTCATCTCTCCCTTTTCTTTATAATCTATATCAACTAACTTGTTAAGTACTGAACCCGGCTGGTATGGAGGATATCTAAGAGATTTTCTTTCAATCTTCTTATCTCTTTATCCCTCTTCCTTTGTTCTAGCTGTAATATAACACTTATTGTTAGCACTGTCAAGAGGTGAGTGCTAATTATTTTGTGAAGATTTTGTGAACGCTACGAGCCATGCAAAATGGTGAAAAAAGACGCCCTGCTAGTTTACTTGCAAAGGCGTCTTTTTTGCTATTTTATAGGGCGACAGCCCTACAGCAAGGGAATTCTTTCCCGAGCTGTGCATGGCATAACATTCTCTTTCGCACTCGATTTTCTTGGTTTGACCACATTTTTACGACAAATTCTTGGAAAAATATATTTGTCTGATTTTCTTACTACTCCTCATCTCTTTTATTATTAGATTTCAGGCATACTTGCTATTTTCTTCTATTCAGCCTTCCCCTCCGGGAAAATAATTTTAAACACAA